>CANJVS010000306.1 GCA_947477755.1 Verrucomicrobiaceae bacterium
AAAGAGACGATCGCCATTCCGACCCTGAGTGTGATCGACGGGGCGACCGGCAGGCTCATCAACGCGTGGGGCGCCAACCTGTTCATCATGCCGCATGGCCTCACGGTGGATCATGAAGGCAATCTCTGGCTTACCGACGTGGGGCTGCATCAGGTTTTCAAATTCACACCGGAAGGCAGGCTGCTGCTCACGCTGGGAGAGCGCAGTATTCCGGGAGATGATCACATGCATTTCAATCTGCCGACGGATGTCGCCGTGCTGCGCGACGGCTCATTTTATGTCAGCGACGGCTACAAAAACACGCGCGTGATGAAGTTCGCCGCAGATGGCCGGTTTGAATTCGAGTGGGGAGTGAAAGGCGCCGGAGCTGGCGAGTTCAATCTGCCTCACGGCATCGCCGTGGATGCGCGTGGACGAGTGATCGTCTGCGATCGCGAAAACGAACGGCTTCAGGTTTTCGACGCCAAGGGTTCATACCTTGACCAATGGAAAGGACCGCAGATTGGCAAGCCCTACGGCGTGGCGGCGGGCTCTGACAGCCACCTCTTCATCATTGACGGCGGCGTGCCCTCCGTGAAACCGGTGGAACGCGGCAAGGCCGTCGAGCTCGATGCCTCGGGCAAGGTGCTGGATAGCTTCGGCTCGTATGGCAAACAGCCCGGCCAGTTCCAACTGGGTCACGACATCGCCATCGGACCCGATGGAGCCATCTATGTTGCCGAAGGCACCGGAGCGCGCGTGCAGAAGTTTGTGCGTTCAGCTGGATCAGCAAAGTAAGCGCCTCAAAGTGCATCATGCCTGCGTTGGTGGGCTGCACCCGCCTCGGTGGGGTTAGGACAGAGGAATCCAGCGGCCATGCCCTCACGCCACGATTCTCCACCTCATGGACAGCAGGCACGAGGATGTTGATGGGGATGTCTTGACGTCGATTTCGGCATGAGAGACACTCGCAATTGTCATGAAAGCCAACCCATTGATTGCTTGTTCGCTGCTGCTATCGGCGAATGCAGCGGCTCAGGAATTTGCCTTCTTTGAAGCAAAGATTCGTCCGGTGTTGGTGAAGCACTGTTATGAATGCCACTCGGTGGAGTCCGGCAAATCGAAGGGCGGCCTGATGCTGGACACCAGGCAGGGCATTCGCGGGGGCGGTGAAACAGGACCGGCCGTGGTGCCTGGAGATGCGGCGAAGAGTCTGCTGCTCACGGCGATCAAGCACAGCGACCCTGATCTGGAAATGCCGCCCAAGAAGCCAAAGCTGGATGCCTCGGTCATTGCGGATTTTGAAACGTGGATCAAGGCCGGTGCGGTTGATCCGCGTGAATCGACGGCAAAGTTGGCGGAGCGCCCGCCGGTGGATATTGCGGCAGGGAGAAAATTTTGGAGCTATCAGCGGCCGGTGAAGGTTGCGGGGAATGTGGATTCATTCATTGAGGTGAAGCTGAAGGAGAACAAACTCACTCCATCGCCTGAAGCTGAGCCGGTGGTGCTGCTGCGCAGATTGTACTTCGATTTGATCGGCCTGCCGCCGACTCCGAAAGAAGTGAAGGCGTTTCTGGATAGGACACCTGAGGCCTGCAAGACCTATGAGCAAATCGTGGACGAGCTTTTGCAAAGCCCGCGGTTCGGCGAGCGCTGGGGCCGTCATTGGCTGGATGTGGCGCGCTTCGCCGAATCCAATGGCCGCGAGTCCAACCTGACCTTCCCGCATGCGTGGCGCTACCGCGACTACGTCATCGACGCCGTGAATGCGGACGTGCCGTTTGATCGCTTCATCACCGAGCAGATCGCCGGGGATCTGTTGCCTGCCAAAGATGACGCCGAGCGCGCAAGGTTGCTCATCGCGACAGGTTTTCTCGCCTTTGGCGCGAAGGGGTTGAACGAGATGAGCAAAGCACAGTTCGCGGCCGATCTGGCCGATGAGCAACTCGACACGGTGACACGCGCGGTGATGGCCAGTTCAGTGGCCTGCGCGCGCTGTCATGATCACAAGACGGAGCCTTTCAGCATGGAGGACTACTACTCGCTGGCCGGCATTTTCAAGAGCACGCAGACCTTTTACGGCACCTGGATCGATTCCGAGAATAACAATGGATCACACTTGATCCGGCTGCCGGACCTGCACGGGCAGTTGATCCCGAACCGACCGCTGACGGCTGAGCGTGTGAAGCAGTTGAAGGAACAGCGGGCACAGCTCGACGCCGAGGAGAAGGCACAGAATGAGTATGCGATCCAAGCGAAGCTCGAAGGCCGCGACATCAGCGGCGAATACTTCAAGATGCTTTCCAACGCGATCCGCATCATCTGGACGCGCGGCGGCGTTGATGGCGCGCTTGAAAAAGTGGATGACCAAGGTCGTGCGCTGCCTCTGTGCATGGGCGTTCAAGAAGGGAAGACACAGGATTCCAGGTTGTATGAACGCGGCGAGATTGCCCATCCCGCGAAAGCCGTGCCGCGTGGTTTTCCGCGTGTGATTGAAATCGGCGGCAAGATGCCGAAGCAACAAAGCGGACGGCTTGAACTCGCACAGTGGCTCACGAGTCGCGAGCATCCGCTGACGGCGCGGGTGATGGCGAACCGCGTTTGGCGGCATCTGTTTGGCGCGGGAATTGTGCGCACGGTCGATAACTTTGGCTTCAGCGGCGAGCGTCCCAGCCATCCGGAGCTGCTGGATCATCTGGCGATTCGATTGGTGGACAGCGGATGGTCCGTGAAGGCGCTGATTCGGGAGATCGTGCTCTCCAGGACTTATCGACAGGCTTCAACGCACCGCGCCGATGTCTTTGACCAGGATCCTGACAACCGCCTGCTCTGGCGCGCGAACAAGCGCCGCCTGGATGCCGAAGTGATCCGCGATTCGATGCTCTCCGTGGCAGGCGTGCTTGATCCGTCATGCCGCCCCGGTTCACTGGTAGCTGAGTTGGATGGTCAATCCGTGTCGCTCATCGGCTTCAACACCCAACTGCCGCTGGACCTCGATGGCTCGAAGCGTCGCTCGATTTATCTGCCCGTGCTCCGCGACAATCTGCCCGACGTGCTGGAGCAGTTCGATGTGGCGAATCCGAATCTCGTCACCGGTGATCGCGATGTGACGAACGTGCCCTTGCAGGCGCTGTATCTTTTAAACAGTCGGTTTGTTCAAGATCAGGCGAGCGCGTTGGCCAAACGCGTTCAACTCTCTGCCGATCGCATTCAATGCGCCTTTGATTTATGCTTCAACCGGCCGCCCGATGCGCAAGAGATCGAGTTGGCGAAGGATTTCTTCCGCGGCCGTTCCACGGATGATTTGATGGTGCTTGCGGCCTTCTGTCAGTCATTGCTTTCGAGTGCTGGGTTTCGCTTTGCTGATTAATCACCATGAACACGATCCATTCACGACGCGCGATGCTGACGACGATGTCTTCCGGCATTGGCTGGCTGGCGTTTTCAGCGCTGGCACAGGCAAGGAACGGACTGGCCGCCAAAGAGCCGCATTTCGCACCCCGGGCGAGGCGTGTGATCTTTCTCACGATGCGCGGCGGGCCGTCGCATGTGGATCTCTTTGATTACAAACCGGAGTTGATCACCCGAAATGGCAGGACGGCGAGTTTGGGCCGTGATTCATCGGGCGCGAAGTTGTTTGGGCCGGTGCATCCGTTTGCGAAGTTCGGGAAGTCGGGGCAGTGGATGACGACACTGTATCCAAAGCTGGCGAAGCATGCGGACGACCTGTGCATCATCAACTCGATGCACACCGACCTGCCGAATCATGCGCAGGCCTTCGGGCAGATGCACACGGGCAGTTTTCAGTTCGTGCGGCCTTCGATTGGCGCGTGGACGCTTTATGGCCTCGGCACCGAGAATGAGAATCTGCCGGGCTTCATCACGCTGAATCCACCGGCTGACAATGGCGGAGCGCAGAACTACGGCAGCGCGTTCCTGCCCGCGATCTGCCAGGGCACGAAACTCGGCGGCAGTCAGTTGCCGGAGCTGTATGCGGCCTTGTTGAAGAAGGACGTGGCTCCAGGACCGCCGATGAAAAATATCGTGAGCGCATCGCCGCGCGAGTTGCAGCGCGCGCAGATCGACCTCATTCGCGGTTTGAACGAGCGGAAGCTGGAGCGCGACGGCTTTCATCCTGAGATCGAAGGTGCCATCCAGTCCTTTGAACTCGCGTTTCGCATGCAGAGTGAGGTGCCCGACGTGCTCGACCTTCGCAGCGAGCCGGAGCACATTCTGAAACTTTACGGCATCGGTCGAGGGAAGGATCAATTCGCGAGGCAGTGCCTGCTGGCGCGGCGCATGGCTGAAGCAGGCGTGCGCTTCATCGAGATCGCATCACCAGGGAATTGGGATCATCACAATCGCCTGCGCGAACTGCTGGCGACAAATTGCGCGGCCACGGATCAGCCCATCGCGGCGCTGCTCACCGATTTGAAAGCACGCGGCATGTTGAAGGACACGCTGGTGGTGTGGGCGGGTGAGTTCGGCCGCACGCCGTATGCGCAGAGCGAGGACGGTCGCGATCACAATCACAAAGGCTACTCCATC
>CANJVS010000307.1 GCA_947477755.1 Verrucomicrobiaceae bacterium
CAATGAAGGGCCACATTGCCCTGCAGATCCATGGCAAGTGCAAGGCGGAGATCGCTTTTCGCAACATCGTGATGGAGGAACTGCCGGACGCGCTGGTTCCCGGGCCCAAGGAGATCATGAACCGTTTTGGTGATGCGGATGCTCCGACGGCGGCACTGGCACCATTCAAGGATGGGAAATTCGAGGTTTCTTCAAATGAAGTGATCGTGATGACAGGGCAGACGAACCTGGTGCGCGAACAAAAAGCCGGTGAACTGGAGGCTGTGCTGACCCACGCGCTCAGGGACAAGCTACCGCATTTTCGCAGCATGGCCTGGGAGGGAGACACGGTGTATGAGCAATGGCGGGATTTGAATTTTGGTGACTGGAAATCACAACTCGACGCCACGGGGGCTGGCATCGTAATCGCTCAGTTTGGTCAGGTGGAGGCCTTTGATGGCAAGGCGCGGCTGGCGGAATTTGCCTCGGCTTATCATCGCCTTCTGGATCAGTTCCGTGGCCGCACGCCGAGGCTGGTTTTGATCTCGCCGATGCCTTTTGAAAAGCCCGTGGCATCACATGCGCCGGACCTGACAAAGCGGAACGATGACGTGGCTGCCTATGCTGATGCCGTGCGTGAGGTGGCGAAGCAACGTGGGGCGATCTTTGTCGATGTGTTCACCCCGCTGTCGAAGCGTGGCAAAGACGAGCCGAGGCTGACGGACAACGGGTTGCATTTGAATGAGGAGGGTCTGCGGGTTGTGGCGCGAATAATCGCTTCACAGCTCGGTGTGTCATCGAGCGAGGCTGATGATCTGACCGCAATGAAGGCGGCGATCGTGGAGAAGAACCGCTTGTGGTTCGATTGCTGGCGGCCGGCGAACTGGTCGTTTGTGTATGGCGACCGCGTGACCCAAATGTTTGGCAAGCCGAGTGTGGATGCGCCGTCACTCAGGGAGAGTTTTGAGAGTCACAAACCGCTGATTGCGAAGATGGATGCACGCATTCACGCACTGGCCCGCGGTGAAGTTGTCGCGGCGGTGGAGTCGCCACCCAAGTCGGTGACAGAGCCGGTGCTGACGCCTGAGCAGCAGATGAAGGCTTTCACGATTGCTGATGGTTATGAGATGAAATTGTTCGCTTCAGAAGCTCAAGGCGTGGCCAAGCCGACCCAGTTTTCCTGGGATGAACGGGGGCGCCTGTATGTGGCCTGTTCGCCGACGTATCCGCAGGCACTGCCAGGCGTGAAGCCAGGCGATTACATCCTCATTCTTGAAGACACCGACGCTGATGGCGTGGCCGACCGGAGCACGCGCTTTGCTGAAGGACTGACGATGGTGCAGGGCGTGGAACCGGGGGACGGTGGCGTGTATGTCTGCGATTTTGATCAACTCCTGCATCTCAAAGACACGAACGGTGACGGCAGGGCGGATGAGAAGCGCGTGCTGTTCTCGGGTTTCGGAATCGGGGACACGCATCAACTGGTGAACTCGATCTGTCATGGTCCTGACGGCTCGCTCTGGTTCACTCAGGGACTGCATGCCTTTTCGCGGGTGGAGACTGCTCACGGTCTGGCGGTCCTGGAAAAGGCGGGCGTGTGGCGCTTCAACACGCGCACCCAGAAGATGGATGGGTTCTTCAATGGCGGCAAGGCAGGGCACAATTGCTGGGGCGTGGCGTTTGATGATTATAACCAAATCTTTCACAAGAGCGGCGACCGGCCCGCAGGCTATTTCAGCACCCCAGGCCTGATCGCGATGAAGGATCCGGATGAGTATCATCCAACTGGTGCGCTCTTTGATAGCAACCCAAAAACAACCGCGCTGGAAATCATTGGCACCAGGGCTCTGCCAGAGGCGATTCAGGGCTGCGCGCTGATTGGCGGTTATTTTGGCAGTGTGGTGGAACTGCATCGTTTTGAGGATGATGGCTCAGGCTTCAAGACCACCCAATTGCCAAAGCTGGTGACTTCCAGCGACACGTCGTTTCGCCCGGTCGACGTGAGTGTGGGGCCGGATGGCGCCATGTATCTGTGCGATTGGTTCAATCCGGTGATCGGCCATTATCAGGCCAGCTACGCAGACCCGCGCCGTGACCGCAGCCATGGCCGCATCTGGCGCATCACGGCAAAGGGTCACCCGGTGGTGAAGCAGCCAAAACTGGCGGAGATGAAACCTGCCGAACTGCTCGAACAATTGCGCTCGCCGGAGCGCTGGACACGCTACCAGACAAAGCGCCTGCTGTTTGATGGCCTAACCAATGAGGTGATTCCAGCCTGTGATGCCTTCATCGCAAAAAACGATGATGAGCGGCTGCTCATGGAAGTGTGCGGCATCTATGAGGCGCACGAGTCACCGAACCCGGCGCTGCTGAAGCGTCTGCTCGCGGCGAAGGATGGTCGGGTGCGTGCCTATGGAGCCCGCGTCATCGGAGCCTGGGCAAATCGATTGCCGGACACGCTCACTCTTTTGGCCGGAGTTGCTCAAGACGAGCATCCGCGAGTGCGCCTGGAAGCTGTTGTGACCAGCGCACGTGTGGCGAAGCCTGAGGCCGTGGAAATTGCCGTGAAGGTGCTGGATCGACCGATGGACATGTTCATCGACTACGCGCTGCGTCAGGCCGTGCGTGCCTTGCAACCGCAGTGGCAGCCGGTTCTGGCCAAACTGAATTTTGGCGGCAATGCGCGTCAAGCGGACTACGTGAAGAAGATCGCTAGCGCCGCACCGGTGGCCGCGCATCCGGGAAAAATCATCTACGATGCACTGTGCCTGAATTGCCATCAGCCGGAAGGGAAGGGATTGCCGGGCATTTACCCAAGCATCGCCGGTAGCGACTGGGTGAAAGGTGATCCGGCGCGCCTGATTAAAATCGTGCTGCACGGACTGCAGGGGCCGGTCATGGTCAATGGAGTGGAGTTTAAACAACTCGCTCCGCTGCCGATGCCGCCGATGGGATTGGATGACCAGCAAATGGCTCACGTCTTGAGCTATGTGCGCTCCAGTTTCGGCAATCAGGCGAGCAAGCTTGATCCTGAGACTGTGAAAAGCGTCAGAAACGCGACTGCGGATCGTTCCGGGCTTTGGACCGAGGCGGAACTGAAGCGTTAGAGCTTAGCGGAAAACCGGTGATAAAAGAAACGGGCCGGTTTCAGAGGAGCAAACAGGCGCCGCGTTCTCGTCCACGTTTTGAGATCCTGAAAGTGGCAGGTCCACAAAAAAGGCATGCTGGTGGCGGGTGCCACGGCTGAATTTGCGATCCAAGGCATGGAGTCCCTGCACAAGGGCGACGATCAAGGCCGAGTTGATGATGCTGGCCAGAAAGAGGAGCGCATAGTTGGCTGCCCCATGCATGACGAACGAGAAAAAACCGCCTGCCTGAGAAAGCATCTGCGTCGCGGGTGAAGACTGTCCTGAGCTATGGGCCGCCGCTAGATCCATGACAAAAAGGCAGCCACCGCAGATCACGATGAGAACGAGAGTTAGGAATGCGTAGTCTAAAAAATGAATGCGGACCCGAGGGCACCGCTGAGTGGGGGCTGTCTCAGCCAAGAAAAGCACGGATGATTGGGAACGTGTCATGGTTGGTGATAAGAATAGAAGAACCAACGGTATCTTCCAAGTTAATTATCAACAAAAGTGTAATATTTTTAGCATGGTGTTCATAAGGGCATCCAATAAGGCAGAGTTGGTAGGATCAAGTGTTCCTAAGAACACTCAACCTTTATTTTCCACGCGGCGCGCTAGAAACTCCGCTGCCAGCGCTCGGTAAGCCGTGGCTCCGCGACCATTTGGCTCATACTCAATGATGGATTTACCAAAGCTGGGTGCCTCACCAAGGCGCACGCTGCGCGGAATGATTGAGTTGTAGATAATCTCGGCAAAATAGTTCCTCACGTCCCCAACGACCTGCTGGGAGAGATTGGCGCGGGAATCGTACATCGTCATCACGATTCCTTCGAGGCGCAGGTCCGGGTTGGCTCCACACTCACGGATCTGCTGCACGACGTGTACGATTTTTGACAAGCCCTCAAGGCCGAAGTATTCGCACTGCAAAGGTACGAGCAACTCATCGGCCGCGGCCAGTGCCGAGGTCATGAGCACGCCCAGGGAAGGCGGGCAGTCGAGGAGAATATAGTCAAAGTGACCCGAGGAGCGGAGTGGGTGGAGAACCTCGCGCAAGCGGGCGAGATGATTGCCGCTCTGGGCTAGCTCGATTTCGCAGCCCGCCAGTTCCTGATGGGAACGGATGATGGAAAGGTTGGGTAAGCGGGTTGGGCGGATCGCTGCATGTGGATCCGTGCCCAAAACAAGGGCGGGATACAAACTGCCGCCATCTTCCTGAGCCATGCCAAGCCCGCTGGTGGCATTGGCCTGCGGGTCGAGATCAATCAGGAGCACGCGGATGCCGCGTTGTGCCAGGCACGCGGCCAGATTGATGGCCGTGGTGGTTTTGCCAACTCCGCCTTTTTGATTGGTGATCGCAACTATCCGCATATGAAACCCTTAGTGCATGACATTGAACGGGAACAATGATAAGCGC
>CANJVS010000308.1 GCA_947477755.1 Verrucomicrobiaceae bacterium
AAGTGGCTTGGCGGGCTTCCACCCGATGCCGGAACCCTGTTGAGTGGATGAATCCGCATCATCCCCCCGTCACAAACATCCCCTTGATCACCCGAGCAGCCACTCGGCAGGGCATCCATGCCCGCTGACTTCCATTCCCGTTTTTAGGGTAATCGCTGAGAAAGAATCAATTCATCCCGGATCTCTGCGGGTGAAAATCACTGCATCGCTCTGGAAGGCTCTAGAGTGCTTCACGAAGGATGGAAATCAGAGTCTCGTGTGATAGGAGAACTGGATTGCCTTTCATGCTGCTGGCTTGAGCGGCTTGCATGGAGAGTTGATGGAGATGGCATTCCTTGATGCCGAACTTACTTAAACCGGGAATGCCCAAACGTGCGGTGAGGTCACGCAGCCAAAGAATGGCGCTTTCGGCAGTGGCATCAGGATCACGCGAGAGGAGTTGCGCAACCGCTTGGAAGCGCTGGCGCGTCTCGGGTTCAGTGACGGCGGCGAGATTGGCGGCCCAGACGGGTGCGAGCAGGATGGCGCAGACGGCCCCGTGGGCTGCCTGAAAACTGCCACCGATCGGGGCGGCGAAGCCATGGACGGCTCCGAGTCCTGAATTGCTGAGGGCCATGCCGCTGAACATCGCTGCGAGCGCCATGTCTTCACGCGCATCGAGATTGTTGCCATCGGTCACAGCCTTTTCCAATGAGCGAACGGCGTGCTGGATGCCTGCAAGGCAGAGGGCATCGGTCATGGGTTGGGCGCGGCAGGAGACGTAAGCCTCAAGGCATTGTGTCAGGGCATCCATGCCGCTGGCGGCGGTGATGGCGGGAGGGCAATCAATGGCCAATTCGGCATCGATGAGGGCCACGGCAGGGAGCATGGTGGCATGACGCAGGCTTGCTTTGACACCGAAATCGGGGCAGGAAATGACGGCATTGCGGGTGACCTCGGCACCGGTGCCAGCGGTGGTGGGCACGGCAATGTAGGGAAGGGGAATCGCTTCCAGAGACTGGCCCTGGCCCACCACTTCCATATAGTGCAGCACGTCATGAGGTTGCCGGGCCAGGGCGGCGATGGCTTTCCCGGCATCCACGGCACTGCCTCCACCGATGCCGATGACCATTTGCGCATCGATATCACGGGCGATTTTGGTGCCGCGGCGGATTTCATCGAGAGTGGGTTCGCTGTGAATGCTGAAAGTGGTTATCGTAACTCCTGCGGAGCGGAGAGCCTGTGAAACCGGGGTGCTTCGGGAAGTGTCGCGACCTGTCACAATCAGGGCACGGATACCATAGCTGAGGGCAACCAAGGGTAACTGGCGCACGGTGCCGCGTCCAAAGATGATGCGGGTGGCAGTGGCAAACTCAAAGGACATGCCTTTCTATAAGTGGCCGGATGCAAGTCGGCAAGGTGTGTGGTATCGAAGTTGCTGATGATTCTTTTGCCTGCAAAACATCGTGAAAATTGACAGCGGTGCGCTAAATCCTCTAGGCTGTCATTTACTACCAAAAATCAGCGTCCCCCCGCCCGATCCGCATGTATTCCAACGAAGAGTTCCTCCTCGAACTGCTCTCTGAAGCAGCTTATATCACCGCCCAGGACCTGCAAAAGGTCAAGGCTTCCAGAAAAGGTCAGGAATCCACCCTGGAGACGCTGATCAAAACCGGGGTTGTGAGTGATGAGCAGGTGGCGCAATTGGTCGCCTCAAACAGTGGCATGGAGTACGTGGACCTGAACGGTTACTCAGCCGGCCCGACACTGAAACTCCTGGTGCCGGTCGAAGTGGCGCTGAAGTACAAAATTGCCCCCATCGGATCGAACGGGCCAACGCTCCAGGTTGTGGTGTCAGATCCTTATGATTTTGAAACGCTGGATGCATTGCCGCATGTGTTGCAGCCGGACCTGGAGTTCTTTTGCTCCACGCCCACGTTGATCAAAGAACTTCAGGCGAATGTGTATGGCAATGAGGCCGTGATGGGCTCGGCCATGACCAAGCTGGGAGCCTCCGGTGGTGCCTCGTCGGATGGCGATGCGCCGATCATCAAGCTGGTGACGAACATGCTGATGGAGGCGTTTAAAAACAGAGCCTCGGATATTCACATCGAGCCTTTGGAAAAAGACATCCGAGTGCGTTTTCGCATGGATGGTGTTCTTCATGACGTGGAGCATCATCCAAAACGGCTGCACTCAGCCATCATCAGCCGCATCAAGATCATGAGCGGCACGATGAGCATTGATGAAAAGCGCATCCCGCAGGACGGCCGAATCCAGATGGCCTTCAATGACAAGGAACTGGACATGCGTGTGTCGATTATCCCCACCCAGAATGGCGAAAGCGTGGTCATGCGTGTTCTGGACAAGAGCAGCCTGCGGCTCGGCCTTTCCGACATGGGCTTCTTCAGTGATGACCAGGAAACCTTTGAAAAGCTGATCTCCCTGCCTGACGGAATCGTGCTGGTGACTGGGCCGACTGGTTCGGGCAAGACCACGACACTCTACGCCTGCCTCAGTTTCATCAACCGCTCCGACCGCAAGATTATCACGGTGGAAGACCCGGTGGAATATGAACTGCCCGGGATCAATCAGGTGATGGTGCGCGAGGATGTGGGCATGACCTTTGCCGCTGCTCTGCGCGCCATGTTGCGTCAGGCGCCCAACATCATCATGCTCGGGGAAATTCGCGATTTGGAGACGGCCTCCATCGCGATCAATGCCTCACTTACCGGTCACATGGTTTTCAGCACGCTGCACACCAATGATGCTCCGGCTGCCGTGGCGCGTCTTGCGGACATCGGCGTGAAGCCCTTCCTCATCGCCACCGCAGTGCGCGGCATTTTGGCCCAACGATTGGTTAGGAAACTCTGCTCCGAGTGCAAGGAGCCTGCCATCCTCAGCTCGCGCGAACTCCGCCAGCTCGGGCTCGAGGCCAGCCAGCTTGCCAACGCCACCGTCATGGGGCCGAAAGGCTGCAACAAATGCCGCAACTCCGGTTATCGCGGACGAATGGTCATCGATGAAATCTTCAAAGTGGATGATGAAGTGCGTACCATGATCAACCAGCAACTCACGACGCCGCAGCTCCGCAAACGCGCCCGGGAACTGGGCATGAGAACACTGCGTGAAGATGGTGTGCGCAAAGTGCTCGCCGGCATCACCACGGCGGAAGAAGTCATCGAATCCACGATGGCTGACGCTGATTGATTTCCTTTCCCCCTTTTTTCCAAAGCCCCTTTTCCCCGCCTCCCCATGACCCCCCAGAACGTGGTAGATATGCTCGAAACCCGCGGAGTGATCGACTCCGGGCAGGCTTACGACCTGACACAGGATGCCGTCCACAACGGCAAAGACATTCTTCAACTGGTGCTGGACTACGGCATCTTCGCGACGGAAGACGAATTCTGGGCCGTGGTGGCTGAGGAACTTGGAGCGGATCACTTTGACCTGACCACCTACGAACCGCCTCCTTCGGTCATCAATCTCATTCCATCAGGCATGGCACGGTTGTATGGGGCCTTTCCCATCACACTTGATGGTCGTGGTCTGCATGTCGCTTTCACGGATCCGCTCAATCCGCAACTGGTGGAGGATCTGCGCTTCGGGCTCGGCAAGGCGGTCGTGCCGGTCGTGGCACGCCGCACCCAGGTGCAGACGCTGATCGACAAGCATTATGGCACCACATCGCCAAGCATTGATGACATCTTTGGCGGGCTCAGCGCCGTGGGCAAAGAATCCCCTGAGATTGAAGCCAACTCGGCTCCCATTGTGAAGTTTGTGGATCTGGTCATGGCTCAGGCCATCAAAGAGAAAGCGTCGGACATCCACTTCGAGCCATTTGAGCATGAGTTTAAAATTCGTTATCGTGTAGACGGCGCTCTCTATGAAATGGCGCCGCCGCCGGTGCATCTGGCGAACTCGGTGATCTCCCGTATCAAGGTGATGTCGAGCATGAACATCGCTGAGCGCCGCGTGCCTCAGGATGGACGAATCATGACCGTGGTGAACGGCAAAGCAGTGGACATGCGCGTGAACTCCCTGCCCACCCAGCATGGTGAATCGGTGGTGCTTCGTGTGCTTGACCGCAGTTCGGTGAACCTTGATCTGGAGCATCTCGGCATGCCGCCGTACCTCTTTGATTACATCACGGAGACGATCAACAAGCCCAACGGTATTTTTATCGTCACCGGCCCCACGGGAGCTGGAAAGACCACGACCCTGTATGCCTGCCTGCGCCGCATCAACACCATCGACACCAAGGTGATCACGGCGGAAGACCCGGTTGAGTACGAGCTTGATGGCATCATGCAGGTGCCCATCAATGAAGCTGTCGGACTCACCTTCGGCAAAGCACTGCGTGCTTTCCTGCGTCAGGATCCGGACCGGATCATGGTGGGGGAAATGCGTGACGTGGAAACCGCCCAGATCGCCATTCAGGCCTCACTCACCGGTCACTTGGTGCTCAGCACGCTGCACACCAATGATGCCGCCGGCGCCGTGACCCGTCTTGTGGACATGGGGGTCGAGCCCTTCCT
>CANJVS010000309.1 GCA_947477755.1 Verrucomicrobiaceae bacterium
CATCCGTCCTTGCTTCGTGAACATCTCTCCTCGCTTCTACTTTGGTCTTGCTGTGCTGTGCGTTCTCACTTGCGCGGCGGTCGTCTTTTGGCCTGCCGCTCGTCCACAGATGGAGGAACGGCGGTCGAAGCCCGAATCGTCGAGAAAAACCGTGGACGTGAAACACACGGTCTCCGCAGGGCAGACGCCGGATTTCCTGAAGCGCATGCTGAACGGTGAGATTGCCAAACTCACGCCTGAGCAGATCGAGCACTATGTGGAGTCGCGTGGGCGCGATGCGCTGAGTTTGATCGTGGCATCCATGCTTGGTGAAAGCGGGGAAACGTGGTTGGATGAGGCGGCGAAGCGCTTTCCTGACGACCCGCGAGTCGCTGCGGCGCTGCTCATCAAGCGTGGCGGCAGACCAGAGGCCGGGGAATGGATCGCACGCCTGAAGGAGCACGATCCCGGCAACTCGCTGGGCTATCTTTTGGCTGCAAAGTCGGCCCTCGATGGCAAGGATCTCGATGGGGCGATGAAGGAGCTGTCGGCACTCGAATCGACACGCATGAATGATTTTCGTGAAACATGGCAGTCCGGCATCACCGAAGCGTATCGCAGCGCGGGCTATCGAGGCATGGAGGCAGAGTGGCTTGGCATGTGGCAGGTGCCGGTGGCGACGGGCGAGATGGGCCGGTTGAGTGCCGGAATCGCGTAGGCGATGGTCGCCGCTCAGGAACGGGGAGATCGAGCCACGGCGGAAGCGCTGGGGCGCTCTGGCATGAAGGCCGCCGAGTTGGTGGGCGGACGCGGGGATAGAGACTTGCTCATCAACCAGCTCATCAGTGTCTCCATGGAGCGCAAGCTGCTGAACCAGCTTCATGTCTTTGATTTCGTGCCGGGCGATCAACGCATCGTCGTGGAGAGGCTGGGCGAGATGGACAAGCGCATCGCCCGCATCAAATCGGTGATCCAAAGCCACACGGAACTGCTGCCCACAATGACAGAGTCAGAACTGAGCCAATTCACCCGCCGCGTTCAGGTGGAGGGTGAACTCAAGGCCATGGAGTGGCTGGTGACGCAGCGGCAGGCGGAGCGCTGATGGAAGATTCTTTGCGAATCACTACATTTGTAGTTGCCGAATCCTGACAAATGTAGTGATGTGGTTCCGCCATGCCATCCCTGCCTGACATTTCCGAATCCGAATGGAATCTGATGGAAGCTCTGTGGGAGTCTTCTCCGCAGACTGCTTCTGAGCTCACGAAAACCTTGCGCCCGACCATGAACTGGGCGGAGAACACGGTGCGCACGCTCCTCACACGCCTGATCGACAAGGGCGCTATCAAGACGGGCGAAAACAGTTCCGGCACACGCACCTACCTGCCCGCCGTAAAGCGCGAGGCCTGTGTCCGTGCGGAGGGCGAGTCCTTCATGCAGCGCATCTTCGGCGGCGCGGCCAAGCCCCTGCTCGTCCACTTTGCGCAGAACAGCAAACTCACCGCTGAGGAGGTGCGCGAGTTGAAGAAAATCCTCGATCAATCCCTGAACTCCTGACCTGCCATGGAAACACTCGCACACCTCTTTGACTGGCTCCTCACCGCCAGCGCCCGTGCTTCGTTGCTCTCTGTCGCGGTGCTTGGCTTTCAGGTGTTGCTGAGCCATCGTGTGCCCGCCCGCTGGCGCTATGCTCTGTGGTTGCCGGTGCTGTTGGTGCTTCTGACACCCGCGTTCCCTGAGAGTCAGTGGAGTGTCGGCTCCATCGTTCGCACAGAGCCCGCGCCATTGCCCGTGCCGATGATGGTGGCGCAGGAGCCGCCTTTAAACGCCGCGCCATCGGCGGTCGGAGTCGCTGAAACACCTTCACCCATTTCCTGGAGCCAAATCATGCTCCCGGCCTGGCTTCTCGGTGCTGCGGGGATGATCGTGATCTGTATCGGGTCCTATGCGCTGACGCTTTGGCGGATCAAACACAACCGCTTGCCGGTGCGCGATGCTTTGCTGCATGAAATTGCTGCGCTGGCCCAGGGCATCGGTCTTCGTCGTGTGCCGCGTGTGTGGATGTCGCAGGTCGTCCGCAGTCCTGCCGTGACCGGTTTGTGGCGGCCCGTGCTGCTGCTGCCGGTGCGGTTCGATGAATCCCTCACGGCTCAGGAGGCGCGGCTGGTCCTCAGGCATGAACTCACTCACCTCAAGCGCGGCGATCTGCCCCTCAACGCGCTGCTTTGCCTGCTGCTCGCGCTGCATTGGTTCAATCCGCTGCTCTGGCTCGCCTTCTTCAAAGTCCGGCTCGACCGCGAGGCCGCGTGCGATGCCCAGGTGCTCGACCACGAGCCGCAGGCCGAGCGAGTCGCCTACGGGCATACGTTGCTGAGAGTTGAGACAGCCTTCAGCCACCACGGCCTCAGCCTCGGCTTTGTCGGCATTTTCCAGCGCGGCCGCGCGCTTCGCTCCCGCATTCAATCCATCGCCACACCACCCACCCAAACGGTAACAATGAAAACCACGCTCAGTCTCGGCATCGCGCTCCTCACCTTCCTCGGCATCACCAAGGCCGCGCCGCCAGACAAGAACGTACCCCAGGTGTTGATCGAAGCCAAGTTCATCGAGGTCAGTGATGGCGCGAAGGACTTGCTTGCACCCTTTGCTACCAGTGCTGCATCATCGAGCGTCAGCGGGATGCTCAATGATGTTCAATTCAGCGCATTCCTGAAGAAAGTCGAAGGTGCCAAAGGGGTAGACATGCTCACCGCGCCACGAGTGACCACCCGATCCGGTCAGGAAGCCAAAATGGCGATCGGTAGCGAGTTCGCTTACAAGGACGTTGAAGGCAAACCGGTCACGAAACAAATCGGCACCATGATCACCTTGCTTACCAAAGTGACTGGGGGGAATCAGATCGATTTGGATATCTCACCTCAGATCGTAAAATTTGAAGGCATTCTGAAGCACGGGAGTGGGGTGGAACAACCCATTTTCAGAGAGCGCAAAGTGACTGCGAAGGTCAATATGACCTCCGGGCAAACCGTTGTCCTTAGATTTCCGCCAACCTCCGAGATGCAAACGGTCACCGACAGCTCCCCAGAGGGCGTCTTCACAAAAACGGAAAACGTCACCAGACACACGATGCTCTTTGTTACTGCGCGTATCGTCGATCCCGTCACCAGCAAACCAGTTGATCCGAAACCTGCGGCCGAGAAAAGCCCGCTTCAAGTCAAGCTCGACTCCATCATCCTGCCCAGCGTGGTTTTCGCTGACGCCACGTTCACCGAGGCCGTGGAGTTCCTGCGACACAAGAGCCTCGATCTCGACACTACCACGACGGACCCGAACCAGAAAGGGGTGAACATGATCCTCAAAGCGGGCGACAAAACCCCAGAGGCAAGGATCACTCTGAATCTGAAGAACATTCCTCTGGGTCAGGCACTGAAGTATGTCGCTCAACTTTCCGACAGGCAGCTTGTGATCGAGCCGCATGGGGTCCTCCTGCTTTCACAAGCCGATTTCGAAGCCCAACAGAAGCGTGATGCTGGACTGATAGCTAAAGAGGCAAGCCCCGCCGAGGTCCATGCCAACAAGATCATTCTTCCGCAGGTGCAGTTCCATGAGGCAACCCTCGACGAAGCCATCACATTCATCCGCATTAAAAGTCTCCAATTCGATCCCGAGAAGAAAGGCGTGAACATCCTCGTCAAACCCGGCGGCGATCCCAAGGCTAGAATCACCATGCAACTCAAAGATGTTCCCGCCTACGAAGCCCTGCGCTACTGCGCAGAAATCGCCGGGCATGCGCTGTCGGTGGACGGCGATGTCGTTGTGATCACACCCAAGGATCCCAGCCCGACGAAATAAAGCTGTGCGGCCGGTGCGCCTCTTTTGCAGCGCACCGCCCAAACTCGCTCAGGAAGAAAAAGACCCCGCTCACACCGCGAGCTTCGGCGTGGAACTCAAGGAACATGGCGACGCCCACCAAGTCCCCTGCGAACTCGTCTATCCCGGTGCCCCAAACGTCAAGCACGCTACCGACAACGACTACATTAAAGCCCACCTGCGCCCCGAGTTGAGGTAAGGTAACAGACCCAGTCCCCGCGCCACGTCCAGGGCCAACACGACCCGGCCCACTCAAAAGCAATTTCTCCGCCGATCAACTCGGCTGAAACCCAATCATCCTCCGTTTCTTCCCCTTCTCCCCCGAGTGCTCGGCCTTCGCCTTCCTCACCTTCCTGATCTCCCGCTCCAACATCTCCTGCGTCACCAGCCACTTCGCCGGGTCTGCATCCGTGCTCGCCGCATGAATCGCGTTCACGCACACATTCAAAATGTCCCCACCGCTGAGGCCGCGTGATAGCTCCGCGAGAACCGCGTAATCCGCCTGCACCCGATCAGGGTTAGGGAGATGAAGGGCGAACAACTCCCGGCGCATGGAGGCGTCTGGATTGCGAAATTTGATGTGACGCTGGATGCGGCGCAGCAATGCGGGGTCATAGTTCTCGAACAAGTTCGTCGTGACGATCACCACG
>CANJVS010000310.1 GCA_947477755.1 Verrucomicrobiaceae bacterium
CAACTCCAGTCACCACCGATCACACGGATTTCGGAGCAGTGAATCCGGGTGTTTCTCTGACGCGCACTTTCACCATTCAAAGCACCGGCTCAATTCCACTAAAACTGACGGGCACCCCAAGAGTTGTGGTGACCGGTCCGCAGGCATCCCGTTTCATCGTGACGCAGCAACCAGCCTCACCCATGAGCGCCTTCAACGGCACGAGCACACTTCAGGTGACCTACACGCCCAATTCAACAGGCATCAGCAACGCCACCCTGACCATTGAGAACAATGACAGTTCCTTGGGCTACGCCTTTGATTTCTCCATCCGTGGAACAGGAGTCAACTCACTCTTGGTTAGATATGACACGGGCTCCGAAGTGCCGGTATCCGCCGGCAACTACAATGCCGCCACCAGCACGGTGAATTTTGAACTCAATTACGCTCCCGCGATTGGAACCGAGCTGATGGTGGTGAAGAACACCGGGCTAAGCTTCATCGACGGCACCTTCTACAATCTTGATCATGGTCAGTTGATAAGCCTCAGCTTCGGCGGAATCACGTATCGATTCGTGGCCAACTACTTTGGTGGCGACGGCAATGATTTGGTTTTGACATGGGCCAGCACACGCGCCTTTGCCTGGGGCGGAGACGGAACTGGTGAAAGCGGAAACCCCGCACCAGTGCAAATGACCGGCGCACTCGCAAATCAAAGAATCGCCACCATCGCGGCGGGTCATCATCAAACTTTGGCTCTGTGCACCGACGGGACACTGATCTCTTGGGGTGCCGCCTGGCAAAATGGCGACTACGTGCCCACATCCCCAGTGACAGTCGACACCACCACCGCACTCCATGGAAAAAGAGTGATTGCCATCGCTGCAGGTGATCAGCACAGTCTGGCGCTGTGTTCCGATGGAACGGTCGTGGCGTGGGGGAACAATATCTCCGGCCAACTCGGCGATGGCACCACGACGTCTCGTGGGCTTCCTGTTGCCGTCAGCATGAGTGCAGGTCTGTCGGCCTTGTTTGGCAAGACAGTGATCGCTATTGCGGCGGGCGAGAGTCACAGCCTGGCTCTCTGCTCTGACGGCACCGTGGCCGCTTGGGGCGGTAATGATGAGGGGCAACTCGGAGACAACACGCCCAGCGGCAATCGCACGCTGCCAGTGGCGGTGAACGCAACCTCAGGGATTTCGGCACTGTACGGCAAAAACGTGACAGCCATCTCCGCAGGGTTCCGGCACAGTCTGGCGCTGTGTTCCGATGGCACCGTGGCCACCTGGGGCAATGACAGCACCGCCCCGACGCGGGCCGCTCCCGTCGCAGTGAGCACAACATCCGGCGTCTCCGCACTGTTCGGCAGGCTCGTGATCGCCATTGCCGCAGGAGGCGATCACGATCTGGCTCTTTGCTCGGACGGCACACTGGTTGCCTGGGGTGACAACACTCATGGAGCCATCGGAGATAACACAACCATTTCGCGCGGAGTGCCTGTGGCCGTGAACACCCAAATCGGCACCTCCGGCCTCGCAGGCAAAACCGTGACAGCCATCGCCGCAGGACGTTTCCACAGCCTTGCACGGTGCTCGGACGGTTCGCTTGTTGGCTGGGGACAGAATACTTTCCGTCAGCTTGGCGACGCCACTGCAGCACAGCGCAATGCTCCCGTTCCGGTCGACATCTCAAGGTTCTCTACGGGTGAATTGTTCACAGGCATTTTCAGTGGCTCAAATGCGCTCAGCAGCTTTGGAATGGTGGCATCTCCCACCGTGCCCGATCTCGCGACCCTGGCAGCAACCAGCGTCACCAGCACCAGCGCCCGTCTCAATGGCACCGTGAACGCCAATGGCACGGACACGTCTGTAACTTTTAGTTATGGGTTGAGTCCCACCTATGGCGCCCAAACCTCAGGATCTCCGGCAATGGTCAGTGGTACGGCCATTTCGCCTGCAGGTGCTGAAATCACCGGTCTCACACCCGGCACGCGGTATCACTTCCGCATCCAGGGAGGTCGTGGCGGCAACACTGGTCTAACTAATGGTGCTGACATGTCTTTCACCACCCTGAGCAACAACGCAAGGCTCTCAGGCATCGCCCTCAGCGCGGGAACCCTGTCACCAGCGTTTGCGAGCATGACGACCAGCTATGCCGTGACCATGCCCTTTCAAATGTCGGCGATCACCCTGAGTCCCGCGACGCAGCAGGCAAATGCCACGGTGAAAGTGAATGATGTCGCACTCGCACCGGACGGATCCAGCCAGGCCATCAGCCTTGCCGTCGGCAGCAACATCATCACCACGGTCGTCACAGCCGAAGATGGCAGCACTACGAGGACCTACACGCTGACAATCACGCGAACGTCACCCGAGATCGAAATGGAGGCGTCAGGCACCAGTTTGGCGGATGGCGGCACCTTCGATTTTGGACGTGTGCCCGTGGGCAGTTCAGGAAGCCTGATTTTCACCATCAGAAACACCGGCAATGAAACCCTGATGCTTGGAGTGATCAGCAAGAGCAGCGACACAGGCCATGCCGGTCTTTTTTCCGTGGGCCTGCCGGGCAGCGCCACACTGAGCCCCGGTGCCACCACCACCTTCAATTTGCAGTTCAATCCGAACAGCCCAGGCGTGAAGACACTGGCCCTGCACCTTCCCAGCAATGATGCCGATGAACCGATCTTTGACATCAACATCCAGGCAACCGGCCGCGACACCTCACTGGGCACGCTGAAAATGGGAACCACGCTGGTGTCCGTCAATGAATCATCCGCAGTGGCCAGCATCCCGGTGATCAGGACTGGAGGAGACTTCGGATCGGTGAGTGTGCGGGCTTCCACCAGCAATGGCACAGCTTTAGCGGGCAGCGATTACCAAGCTGTTTCCAATGCGTCTGTGATCTTTGCCGATGGTGTCACCGAGCAGTGGATTACCATCAACATCCTGAATCCACCGGCGACAAACGAAGCCAATGAAACCTTCACGGTGACATTGACTTCGGCGACGGGAGCAACGTTTGGAAGCCCCACCTCTGCGACAGTTCGCATCATTGATTCGGCTGACACGACATTGCCCGCAACCCCGGTCATCAGCACTCCGGTTGCCAGTGCCCTGGTTGGCGTCAACGCGGGTGGAACCACGACGGTGACCGGCACGGCAACAGACAACAAAGGCATTGCCAAGGTCGAAGTGAAACTTGGCAACGGCGCTTATTCGGAAGCAACTCTGAGCAACGTGGTTGGCACCGGCGCGAGTTTTTCCATTCAGATCACGCCTGCGACAGGTGCCAATACTGTCACGGTGCGCAGCACCGACACCAAGGGTAACACCTCACCAGTCGCGACACGAAACTTCATCGTGACGCGTCCATTGCCGGTGAACATCAGCGGATCCGGCACCGTGACCGCAGGCTTTTCGCCCACAAGCTTCCGTGAGGTCGGCAAGAGTTACACCATCACTGCGACCCCCTCGACTCTGCCCGCTCCCGGCGGACAGGTCTTTGATGGCTGGTCGGTCAACAACGGTAGCATTCCTGCCCTCGCGCTGGAACCGCTCAAGCTGACCTTCACTTTTACCGAAGGCATGGAATTGACCGCCAGATTCATCCCCAACCCATTCACACCCACCCTGGCTGGCACGTTCAACGGCCTCGTATTGCCTTCCTCCACACAACCTGCACCCGTCGGCTCCACGCCCAGTGTGACCAATATCGGCCTGATCAATCTCACCCTCACCACCAAAGGCAGTTTCACTGGCAGTCTGAAGATCGACGGCGCCAGCCTGCCCCTGCCAGCAGGTTCCTTCTTCGACAATTCAGGTGTGGCCCATTTCAGCACCATCACGCGCGCCACCACTCATACTTTCCTCCGTTCAGGCAAGCCGGATTTGGTTCTGGCACTGAATCTGGACATGACGCCAGGCACCGGCAAACTCAGCGGCACAGTCACGCAGAAACTTGCCGGTGTGGTGCAGCAGGTGTCGGAAGTGGACGCGGACCGCGCCCATTACAGCAGCATCAACAAAGTGCCACCCCTGCTTGCCGGCACCACCACAAAGCCCTACACGCTGATCTTCCCAGCCAGGGCACAAACGCCGTCCAAACCCCTAACCAGTTATCCGCAGGGTGATGGCTACGCGACAATGACCGTTAATGTCAACGGCACCGTGTCCCTCACCGGCAAACTCGCCGACAACACGCCGTTCACGGCCAGCGCACCGCTTTCAAAACTCAACCAATGGCCCATCTTCGCCCAACTCTACTCCCTCAAAGGTTGCTTCGCCGCTCTGGCCACACTGACTGACGCAGATGCCGGCACATCCGACGTGGCCGCCACCAATTTGCTATGGGTCCGACCACCCCAAAACGTGCAATGGTATCCGCTCGGCTGGCCCGCAGGCATCGTCGTCGACCTGGATGGCGCACGCTACGACGTGCCGCCACTGACACCCGCCAAAAGTGTCTTCCCGGGCCTGAATAACACCACACCGAATGCAACCCTGGAATTCTTCGACGGC
>CANJVS010000311.1 GCA_947477755.1 Verrucomicrobiaceae bacterium
AGCAGCTCGACCGGAAATTTGCCGAAACTTACAACGTCAAGAATGTGCGCGCCTACAGCGACATGTATGACGACGCGGTCAAGGTGATGAAGAGCGAGGAGTTGAAGGCCTTCGACCTCGATGCCGAGCCTTCCGCCCTGCGTGACAAGTATGGCCGCGACCGCTTCGGCCAGGGTTGCCTGCTGGCGCGCCGTCTCGTCGAGCATGGCGTGCGTCATGTCGAGGTCACCTTCGGAAGCTGGGACACGCACAATGCCAACTTCACCCGGGTGCCTGAACTGGCGGATGAACTCGACGCGGCGCTCAGCACCCTGCTTCAGGATCTTGAGGCTCACGGTCTGCTGAATGAAACCCTTGTCGTGCTGGCCACCGAGTTCGGCCGCACTCCTGAAGTCAATGCCAACGATGGTCGTGACCACCACCCCACCGGCTTCACATGCGTGCTCGCCGGTGGCGGCATCCGCGGCGGTCAGGTTTATGGTGCCACGGACGAACGCGGTGACAAAGCCGTGGAGAACCCCGTCACCATCCCCGACTTCAATGCAACCATTGGTTATGCACTGGGTCTTCCTCTTGATCAGGTGATCTACTCTCCGAGCAAGAGGCCGTTCACCATTGCTGACAAGGGCAAGCCGCTGACACAGCTGTTTGGCTGATTCTTCAGGCGCGCTGACTGATCACCGTCACCTCCCGCCGGTTCGCGTGAAGTTGCTTCGCATACACCGGCCCGGAGCTGAAGCTGCGCACGCGCTCGATCAGGGCGGGCAATTGAGCCTCGATGCCGCTATCATTCATCTTCATCGTCAGAATCAGCCACCGGGGCTTCAGGTGGTCCTCAAAGGGTTCCAGAAGTCTTAGCGCCACGTCAGGCGCGAGATTCATGTCCGAAATCAGCAGATCCACCCGCTCAGGCAGGTAATCAAAGGGCACCTCCCCGGCGGCCAGGCCGATGTGATCGTAATGCGGATGATTGAGCACACGCTCATCCATCGCGCCGGTGTCCACGCCGATGACTTTCATGCCGCGCTGAAGCAGAGACCATGCCGCACCACCGGGGGCGCTGCCGAGTTCCAGCACAGACTTGCCTAACAAAGATTCAGGAGCATCCAATCCCAGCCAGGCCAGGCTCTGCTCCATTTTCAGCCAGGCGCGGGATGGCATCCCGGCCGGCAGGGTGATGCGCGGAACCGCTCCCGGGTGCGGATGTGCCGCGGCGCTTGCGCGATGCGTGCCCACGAACCATGGCTCGCCTTCCTCACCGATGATCAGATCGATCACCTGCCCGCTGCTCCCGGCCGTCAGCGGGCAGACCAGTTCGACTTCCGCTTTGATCTGATCCATGCGCTGCCACACCTCAGCCGTCACACCGTCCTCACCAATGACTCTGGGGAAGACGTGGAGCATGGAAGCCTGCAGACCCGCTTCAGAAATCCGCAAGGCCACCTCCGCCGCCGTTCGTGCCATCCCGATGGAAAATCCACTCACCGGCGCAAAGGCCGCACCCAGTTCAAAGTCGGCGGGCAGCGGAGTCTGCGCCTTGAAGGTGATTAGTTGCGGACGCATGAAGGCCGGGGTCAGCAAGCCTCCATGCCGTGCCAACACCTCACGCTTCAGAGACGGTTCACCGCCGGCTCGGCAGGTCGCAAAAATAAAATCAGACTTTCCCATGCGGCACCCATGGCACTGCTAATGACAACAAAAAAGCGCGACCTGTCTCCAGATCGCGCTCTTGAAGGTGAAAAGCCTCGTCGGCTCAATCCTAATAGTAGGGCTGGCCGTTTGGATAGTAGCCCGCCGGACGGCGCTGCTGCTGGCGGTAGCCATTGTTGTATTGCTGATTGTTACGCTGGTCCTGCGAGTTGCCGATGGCATTGCCGCCAAGTGCGCCGATGCCGCCGCCGATGAGAGCGCCTTCCAGACCGCGCCCGCTTTGATTGCCGATGATACCGCCAACAGCAGCGCCACCGAGAGCACCCACGACCGAGCCCGTTTGGGCATTCGGGCCAGTGGCGCATGAGGAGATGCTGATGACAGCGAGGAGGGATAGTGTGAGTGTTTTCATGTGTTAACTGAGAGTCAGTTAGTCTGAGACTAGGACAGAATTGTTCAGGGAAAAGTAAAATGATGAGGAGTTGCTCAACTAGATCATGCCCGGCACGGCATGAAATAGTCGTAACACCGGGGCAGTGGCCTGCGTTTTTGAGCGCCCATGAAAACAACCCTGTTCTTCTCCTCCTTACTGGCCTTCAGCCTCAATGCTGCCGCTGCTGATAAACCCCTCCTCGCCATTCCGGGCGCAGTCATCTATGAAAGCAAGCTCGATACCGCCCCTGCCGCTCCATGGAAGGCCGCCAAGGGCAAATGGGAACTGGTCGAAGGCGTCATGCGTGGCGCTGAAATCCCCGCGGACAAACACGGTGCCGTCACCCGCCTGCCGAACAAACTTCAAGATTTCGTCATCGAGTACGAATTCAAATTTGAAGGCGCTAAAAGCACCAGCCTCTCCATCAATGCCGTCAAAGATCACATGGCCCGCATCATGATCACGCCAGTGTCCGTGACCGTTCAGCGCGATGACAACGACCATGAAGGTCCGGACAAGTCCGTCATCTTCGCCCGGTTCCCCGCCAAGTTGACGCCCGGCACCTGGCACAAAGTCCGCCTGGAAATGGTCGGCGACAGCATGCTTGGCCAGGTCGATGATCTCATTGCGTGGGGCAGCAGCGATTTGTTCAAAACCGCCAAGCTTGCACCCGGCTTCACTGTCGGTGGGCAGTCCGTTGATTTTCGTAATCTGTCCATTCGCGAAGCTACTCAAAACCCTGAGTGGAATGCCGTGAAAACCACCCTGCCCAAGCCGGGAGAAAACGTGACTCAACCCGCGAAACCGGCAGCCAAGGGCAAGGGTAAAAAGAAGGCAGCCTAAGAGCTTTCTCCCACCTAACCACCCGTCATTAGGTAACCGTACCTATGACGGGTTTTTTGTGTTCGCGCCGATGAATTTGTGCTCGTCTTTTGACCGCGTTTTCACATAGCCTGCATCAGGTTCAAATCGAACCCGATTCCAATGAAACACATACTAACATGCCTCCTAACCCTCGGTCTCGCGTCCATCAACATTGCCGCTGAGACACCCGCTAAAAAGAAATCCGCGGCAAAAGCCGAAGCATCCAGTGACAGCCCATCCGGCAAGGCTCAGGCTCTGGCCAAGTCTCTGACGCCGAGTCAGCGGACCAAGCTGCTGGATCTGATCAACACCGGTGATGACAAAGCCCTTCTGGCGCTGCCTGGCATTGGTGAAACCCGCGCGACCGCCATCAAAAAATCCCGTCCATTCAAGGATCCGGTCGATCTGGTCAATGTCGATGGCATTGGTGATCAGAACTTCGCTGAAATCATCGCCCAAGCCAAGGCAGGCGGCTCCGAAGCAGCGTCAGAGACCGCCAAGGAAAAGAAAGGATCCAAGAAAAAAGCGCCCGGCAAGGCCAAGGCAGGCACCAAAAAGAAATCAGACGAAACACCTGCGGAGAAATCCAAAGAAAAGTAAACCGCCTCTTTCCATTCAAACCCGCGCCGGGCCCTGCCCTGCGCGGGTTTTTTATGCTGCAACGCTTTCACAAGATGCCGCGATAAAGAGCGTATTGTCAGCCATGATTCTGCGATCCATCCTCCTCTGCCTCCTCAGCATCGTTTCACTTCACGCCCAGGAAACTGACGGCAAACTGCGCATCATCGTCTTCGGTGCGCATCCTGATGACGCCCAGTTCAAGGCGGGTGGCACTGCTGCAAAATGGGCCAAGCTCGGGCACCACGTCAAACTTTGCTCCGTCACCAATGGCGACATCGGCCACTGGCAGAGTGCCGGCGGGCCGCTGGCGCTGCGCCGGCTCGCGGAAGTGAAAAAAGCGGACGCCGTTGTCGGCGCCACCACCGAGGTGCTCGACATCCATGATGGCGAACTCATGCCCTCACTGGAGAACCGGCAGAAAATCATCCGCGTCATCCGTGAATGGCGCGCCGACATCGTCATTGCGCACCGGCCATGGGATTATCATCCCGATCACCGTTACGTCGGCGTGCTGATCCAGGATGCGGCTTTCATGGTCACCGTGCCCTACATCTGTCCCGATGTGCCACCGCTCGCCAAGAACCCGCTCTTCCTCTATTCAAGTGACGGTTTCCAGAAGCCCTACCCATTCAAGGCCGACATTGCCGTGTCCGTCGATGACGTGTTTGATCAAAAGCTCGCCGCGCTCCACGAGATGCCATCGCAGGTCTATGAAGGTGGCGCCAGCGGCAGCGCAGAGTACGTCAAAACAGTTCCACTTCCGGGCGATGTCGCCGCCCGGCAAACCTGGCTGCGTGAGCGCTGGGAACGCCGCCAGGGCGGTGAAGCCACCCGCTTCCGCGATGCCCTCATTCAGTGGTATGGCCCCGAGCGCGGCAAGGCGGTCAAATTCGCCGAAGCCTTCGAGATCTGCGAGTATGGCCGCCG
>CANJVS010000312.1 GCA_947477755.1 Verrucomicrobiaceae bacterium
CACCACCCGCCTGAGCCGTGACGACCTGCATCTCAGCGAAGCCATCCTGCACTGGATGGGCGACAGCGAGATCACGGTGAACGGCCACATCCGCCCGAAGGATGGCTCATGGAAAATGGGCACCCAGCTCCACGCCATCCCGCTGCGTGAGGTCCTCAGCGATGACTGGAAGCTCCGGCTCACCGGCCTGATTGAGGGCGATCTCGACATCGAAGGCAGCCGCACTCTCGCTCCAAGTGTGGAGGGTGATGTTCAGCTCAAAAATGGCGTGCTCACCGCCATGCCGGTGCTCGAAAAGCTAGCCAGCTACACGGGCGTTGACCGTTTCAAGCGCATCATCCTCGACATCGCCAGCGCTCACGTCCGCGGCTCGGGCGAGACACGGCAGTTTGAAAAAATCATCATTCAGTCCAACGGCCTCATGCGCGTCGAAGGCAGTCTCTACATTCAAAGCGGCCAGATCAACGGCAACTTCATGCTGGGCGTCACCCCTGAAACATTGAAGTGGATTCCCGGCGCTCAGAAGCACGTCTTCACCGGCACGAATCCCAATGGCCCGTCCGGCATGTTATGGACGCCCCTGCACATCACTGGCCCCATCGACTCTCCGCGTGAAGATCTCACCGACCGCCTCATCGGCGGTGCCGGCAAGGCCCTGCTCAACGCACCGGTCGAAGTCGTCACCAAAGGCAGCGAACTCCTGCTTGAGCCCGTGCTCGGCAAGGATGGTGCCAAGAAGCCCGGCGAAGTCCTCAAAGGGGCCACCGACGCTGCCGGCAAAGCTGCCGGAACCGGTATCGACCTGCTCAAGGGCATTGGCGGCGGGCTGCTTGGAAAGTGACTCAAAACCATGTCCCTCTCCGCCAAACAAGCCGAGCTAATCGACGATCTGAACCTGATCGAGGATGCGCATGAGCGCCTGTCCGCGCTAACTAGCTATGTGGCAAAAGCACGCCTGCCGGAAGAGCTGAAAACAGACGACCTCATCGTCCCCGGCTGTATTTCCCGCGTCTGGGTGCATGGCCAGTTGTGTGAAGGGCTCACCCGCTTCCGTGCCGCCGCCGATTCACCGATGGTTGCCGGTTTAATCGCTCTGCTTTGTGATCTTTACAGCGGAGTGACTCCTGCCGAGGTCATCGCCATCGAGCCGGAAATCTGGCAGCGCTGCGGGTTCATGAAACTGCTTTCCCCCACGCGGCTCAACGGCCTGGCCGCCGTGCGGAAACGCTTGAAGGAGCTGGCCTCCGGCTGGTCGTGACGACCATGCTTTACGACGCGCACAATCACCTGCAAGACCACCGTCTGGATGCCGGGCGTGCGGCGATCGCGAAAATGCTGCCGGAGACTGGCCTGAGCGAAGCCGTCGTGAACGGCTCTGCGGAAGATGACTGGGAAGACGTGGCTCAGCTTGCCCGCGACTATGCCTGGGTGCGGCCTGCCTTTGGCCTGCATCCCTGGTATGTCAAAGAACGCACGCCCGTGTGGCAGCAGCGGCTGAGCGATTACTTGACCGCTTTTCCAAATGCGTCCGTGGGTGAAATCGGGCTCGACCGCTGGATTGAAAATCCCGACATCGAATCACAGATCGACTGCTTCCGCTGGCAGCTCGAGCTCGCCACCGATCTTCAGCGCCCTGCCACCATCCACTGCCTGCGTGCCTGGGGCCTGCTTGATGAGCAGCTGCGCAGCCTGTGTCTGCCCGGGCGTGGTTTCCTGTTGCACTCCTATGGCGGACCGGTGGAGATGATCCCGGGGTTTGTCAAAATGGGTGCCTACTTCTCACTCTCACCCCACTTCGGTCACGCCCGCAAAGCCCGGCAACTCGCCGTCTTCAAGTCCGTCCCCCTCGATCGTCTCCTGGCCGAAACCGATGCCCCCGACATGTGGCCGCCTGACGAATTAAATCCGCATCCGCTGCAGAATGCCGGCAGGCCGATCAATCATCCGGCCAATCTACGTGTGAGCTATGAGCTGCTCGCCGGCGTGCGCGGCATTCCTGTTGAAGAATTGGTTAATCAGATCGGGGAAAATTACCGCCGGCTTTTCAACGGCTGAGGGCGGCTCAATCCACCAGCTCAAAGATCCCCTCGATCTCGACGGCGATCTGTCCAGGCAGTGATCCCATGCCCACCGCGCTGCGCGCACCGACGCCATTCTCTTCACCCCAGATTTGGGCAAAGAGCTCGCTGCATCCATTGATCACTTTGGGATGATCGGAAAATTCCGGCGTGCTGTTCACCATGCCGAGCAGCTTCACCACGCGCTTGATGCGGTCCAGGCTGCCGAGTTCTTTTCTCAGTGTGGCGAGCAGTGCCAGGCCTGTCTGCCGCGCCGCAGCGTGTCCTTCAGCGAGATCCATGTCCTCGCCCACACGACCGCGGATCATTCCGCCATCGGCGAGGTAGGGGCCATGTCCCGAGATGTAGGCGACATTGCCGACGATGACGACGGGCTTATAAACCCCACCCTTGGGTGGAGCCGGAGGGAGTGTGAGACCGAGGGCGATGAGTTGGGATTCGGCGGACATGGTGGTGAAGATTTCTCCGCCATGCTGACAAGCTTCCGCTCCAGACTCAATCCCAAAACTCACGCATCATCAAACAGATGCCGGTTCTTCCAGAAATAGCTGAATCCGGAGACCAGCGTCAGAGCCGTGGTGATGCCGACGATAGAAGCGCCCACCCACCAATGCGGTGGCGACGGCTCCAGCCATGGGCGCAGAAAGCCGAAAAGCGTCTCCGCCGAGGCCGCGCTGAGCAGGAAGTAAATCACGGTGACGATCTGCCAGACCATCTTGTGCTTGCCCAGCTTTTCCGCCGCAAGCACGGCGCCCTGATTGGCGGCGATGAGGCGGATGCCGGTCACGAAAAACTCACGCGCTAAAATCGCAATCGCGATCCAGGCTTTCATCTCCGTGCGCTCCACCAGCAAAATAAAGGCGGCGGCGATCAGGACCTTGTCCGCCAGAGGATCAAAGAGCTTGCCGAAATTGGTGACCAAGTTCCGCGAGCGCGCGATTTTGCCATCCAGGTAGTCGGTGATGGACGCCACGGAAAAGATCAGCAGCGCCGCGGTCATGGCCTGGGACCAGGGAATGTAAAAGCACACCACAAAAGCGCCTGTGAGGATGAGGCGGGAAACAGTGAGCTTGTTCGGCAGGTTCATGCAGGCGGGGTTCTTTGTTAGCGGGAGAAGGCGCGTGCTGTCAATGCATGTCTGCTGCCCGGTGCTGAAATCATCCGCCCTTCACCATCAGGTAATGCCGCGGTTTGCCATGGCGCTGCTTGTTCGTCAGCGGCGGTAGATCGAGATAAAAAAGATGCCGCATGGTCTTGTCATGGTGCTTGAGCACGCGCTTGGTTTCTTCCTGAAGAGCGGTCCAGCGCCGCCACGGATGCGCCGGCGCATGGGTGATGTGGCGGAGCAGACTCAGCCACTCGACGTAAGCGCGCGAGATGTCGCCTTCGGCAATGTCATGCTGCAGCTCGCGGGACTCGGTCTTCTCAGGATGCAGCAGGGTGCCAAGCAGTTCGGCGGCACCTTCGCCATAATCGACGGGCAGGCCATTTTCCAGATAGCCATGGTGATTGATGAAGCCATACGTGTTCCGGCAAATGGAGCCGAGCCGCTCTGAAGCGCAGGCCAGCGGCAGATCAAATTTCACGCCGGCGCGCAGATTGGCCAGATGCGGGATGAGCTCATCGACATGGTAGCTTTCATCCTCCAGCGCGGCGGCGATCGCGAGGCCCTCTCCATCCTGAAAAAAGGAAAAGATCTCACCACGCCGTGTCGGAGCGCCCGCTTCATCAATGAGTCCCAGTGACCGCCATGCATGAATCGGCGAGCCCGTGCGCGGTTGCCGGGCTGTGGCGGTGATGGCCGCATCCTGGTCTTGCACACCCGTTTCGTTTTTCACGACGCGCGTGCGCTCCTGAGGCTCATAAATCGGCACCTGGTGCGTGTCCCGATACACCGGCACTGCGATGCCACCGAGATCGAAGACGGCGAAGACGAGGCCTTCTTTGGCAAGTGTCCGGGTCAGTTCCGGCAGGCCGGGCGTGGGATGGGCAACATGGGCTGCATAAGACTGATGCAAAGCCTCTGCCAGCGCCGTGCCATACAAGACTTCCACCTCTTCAATGGCAATGCTTTCCTGCTGGCGCGGCAACTTGAGCAGCCTGCGCAAACTCTTTGTTGGGCGAATGATTTCCGGTTGATCTTCCAATGGACTGCCAAGCGGGATCTCCACACCATAATAGTCTTTCCCGATCTTTCCCACGCGCCCGATGCCATGGGCAAACTTGGCCACAAAGGCCGGAACACCCAGCGCCGGAGCGATCCTGGTTGGCCCAGCCAGCCAGGCTTCTCTCAGGGACAGGTGCTCAACAGGCGCATTCACACGGCGTTCCCATTCGCCCTTCGAATTGAAAATCTGCTTTTCCATCGCCTCCAGACCAAACAGCGCCCTGGCCTCCACCGGAAGTTTTCCCTC
>CANJVS010000313.1 GCA_947477755.1 Verrucomicrobiaceae bacterium
GAAGTAGGTGAGCGAGAGCTTTTGCAGATGCTCAAAGGTGGCCCGGCGCATGTGGCTGGTGACACGCTCGGCCACGCGCGAGATGACATAGGTGGTGGCCCACTTGAGGATCCACGTCAGCAGCGCCGCGCCGGCCAGCATGAACATGAAACGGTACAGGCGACCCGCCTGCACCTCCTGCGAGATGTGCTGCACCGGGATGAGCACGTCATCGACGAGTGACATCGTCAGCCACGGGCCGATCAAGCCTGCCGCCGTGCTGGCGACGGTGAGGCTGAAGCCCAGCAGCATCAGCTTGTACCAGTGGCTGGAGAATTTGAAGAGCCGCACGAGAGGCTTCCCCGTGGAGGTCACGGCGGGAGCTTCTTCGGTGAAAAAAACATCCTCATCGTCATCCGCCGCCTCACTTTCGGAGGCCGCCATCCCGCGCTGCTCCTTGAAGCGCGCCAGAAAGGCCTCCACCTCGCGCAGATGGCCGGAAGTCAGCCGCCAATGCCAGGCGCTGGAATCGCCCTGCATCAGATGGATCGCCGCAGTGGCACCCATTTCTTCCAGCTTCAGATCCTGCACTTCCGCGAGCTTCCAGGCGTGGAAAGAGGCCGTCTCGACATGCAGCAGCCGTGTGCTGGTGAGCACGATCAGGCCACCGTGAAAATGCAGGCTGGCGTCCAGATCGACCAGCAATCTCGCCACCATACGCTCCCCCTCGACCAGTTGCTTTTCGGCACGCCGGAGCAGGGTCTCGTGAGTTTCGCTGGGGGTTGAGGTTGGCAAGGAGGTGTCGAAATTGACGGCGGACAGTCCGGTGAATGTCGTGCTTGTCAATCAGGTGGCCCGCGTTGATTTCAGGTGCAAGATGCCGCGTCGCATTTCGTTCACCCGAACGATCTTTCCCTTGACCACTGCGCCCGGTAGTGGGCATTTCCAAATCCGCTTGTCCTCCTCAGCCACATCCTGCGAAATTCGCTCCACCCTTGTCCATAAAATCCACGCTCTGCGCGGGCCGAATCTCTGGGCGCGTGACACCGTGCTGGAGTGCCGGGTGGAGTTCCCTGAACTGAACGGTGTCGTGCCTAACTGGAAAGACTGGCTTGTCTCCTGGCTGCCAGCCCTCGAGTCCTCCGTGCGTGAGGCCGGTGAGCCCGACACCGGCACGCTCGCCAACCTGCTTCAGATTTTCACCCTCTATCTTCAGAGCCGGACGGATTTGCAGGTCAGTTTTGGCAAGGTGATGCCCACGGCGGAACCCAGGGTGCTGCGCATCATCACCCAATTTGACGAGGAGGCCGTGGCGCGTGCCGCCTTCCAACTCGCCCGGCAATTGATCGATGCCGCGCTGTGGGGACAGGTGTTCGACGTGAATGCCGCCATCCATGATTTGCGTGATCTCGCGCAGGATGTCTGCCTCGGGCCCAGCACCCGGGCCATGGTGGATGCGGCCAAGCTGCGCGGCATTCCCGTGCGGCGGCTCACGGCAGGCAGCCTCGTGCAGTTGGGCTGGGGCGTGAAGCAAAAGAAAATTCTCGCGGCCGCCACCAGCCAGACCAGCGCCATTTCCGAGGACATCGTGCAGGACAAGGACCTCACCCGCCGACTCCTGAATGAAGTCGGCCTGCCCGTGCCACAGGGACGTCCGGTGAAGTCCGCCGATGATGCCTGGATCGCGGCCAATGAGGTCGGCCTGCCCGTCGTGGTGAAGCCGCTGGATGGCAATCAGGGCCGCGGTGTGGCCTTGAATCTCTACACCCGCGAGCAGATCGCCACCGCCTACGAGGCCGCCTTTGCGGAGAGTGATTCGGTGCTCGTTGAGCAGTTTGCCGAAGGTGAAGATTTCCGCGTTCTGGTGATCGACCGGCAGGTCATCGCCGCCTCACGCCGGCAGCCTGCGCATGTCCATGGCGATGGCGTGCATACCATTCAGGAACTCATCGCCGAAAAGAACCGCGACCCGCGCCGCGCCTCGGATCACGCGGCGGCACTGAGCAAAATCCGCATTGATGCCGTGGCCCTCGCCGTGCTCGCCGAGCAGGGCGTCACACCGGAATCCGTGCCGGAAAAAGGCCGGATGATTCTCATTCGCCGCAACGCGAACCTCAGCACGGGCGGCACTGCCGTCGATTGCACGGATGAGCTGCATCCCACGATCTGCACCGCCGCGGTCGAGGCCGCGCAGACGGTCGGACTCGACATTTGTGGCATCGACATGATCGCGCAGGACATCAGCGCCCCGCTCAGTCCGCGAAACGGAGTCATCATCGAGCTCAATGCCCGCCCCGGACTGCGTATGCACCTGTATCCATCCGAGGGTGAGCCGCGCCCCGTTGGCAAGGTGGTGATCGACACCATGTTCGCGCCGGATTGCAGCGGGCGCATTCCCATTGTGGCCGTGACCGGCGTGAACGGCAAAACCACCACCACACGCTTCATCGCGCATCTTCTTGGCCAGAAGGGCTGGCGTGTAGGCCTCACCAGCACCGATGGCGTTTTTGTGGGTTCACGCATGATCGACAGCGGTGACTGCAGCGGCCCCAAGAGCGCCCGCAGCATCCTCTCCTACCCGCTGTCTGATGCCGCCGTGCTCGAAACCGCACGCGGTGGCATCCTGCGTGAAGGCCTGGCCTTTGACCATTGTGATGTCGCCGTCGTCACCAACATCGGCGCCGGCGATCATCTCGGCATCAATGACATCAACACCGTTGAGCAGCTCGCCGAGGTGAAGCAGTGCATCGTCGCCGCCGTGCCCGCCACCGGCACCGCCGTGCTCAATGCCGCTGATCCACTGGTGGTGAAAATGGTGGAGACCTACCCGCGCAGGACCATCTTCTTTGCCCTTGATGGCGAGAATTCCGTCATCGTGCGCCATCGCTTCCAGGGTGAGCGCGTCACCTTTGTCCGCGACGGCCATGTCATTCGCGCCACCGGACCGAAAGAGGAAATCTTCATGCCGCTGAGTGAAATCCCGCTCACGCATGGCGGGCGCATTGGCTTCCAGGTCGAAAACACACTGGCCTCTTTTGCCGCCGCCTGGGCGCTCGGCATCGACGACGATCTGATCCGGCAGGGCGCGCGCAGCTTCGTCCCCAGCATCGATCAAAACGCCGGGCGCTTCAATGTGCTCGACCTCAATGGCATCACCGTCGTCGTCGATTACGGCCACAATGTCGATGCCTTGCGCGCCTTGCTTGACGGCCTGCGCCAGTTCACCAATCAGCGCCGCATTGTGGTTTACACCTCCGCCGGTGACCGCCGGAATGCCGACATCATCGAGCAGGGCCGCATGCTCGCCGCCGAGTTTGATGAAGCCTGGCTTTATGAGGGTGACTACGTCCGCGGTCGTGAACCCGGAGAAATCATGCGCCTGATTGCCGAGGGTTTTGCCTCAGCACCATCCACCAAACGCACCAAGCGCATCGAGCACATCCAGGGCCACCTGAAAGCCGTCGATCTGGCACTGGCCTCTGCCTGGGCGGGTGACCTGGTCATGATCCAGGCGGATACCGCCGCCGAAACCGTGCAGCATCTCAAAGACAAGCACGGCGCCAAGTGAAGCGGCCGCTTTTTGAAGGATGAAGGGTGAAGGATGAATTCTGTTTCAAGTTTCAGGTTCAAAGTTTCACGACATGAAAATTCAGGATGGGTGACCACTGCATCCCACGCCTTTGGAGTGTGCTGACCGTATCTCGTTACGCCTTGATTCAGACAACTTGAAACATGAAACCTGAAACCCGGATTTACAAAAAAGTGCCAGGCATTTAACACCGTCGCCATGATTGAAGAGAGCTTGAGGAAACGCAAAAATCGCAAACTCAGCGCTCAATCCTGAACCTCAACTCGGGCTTGAAGTTCACGCTACATCAATCGCCTTCACCGCGCGGCGGGCGGATCGGGTGGCGGCATCCTGGCCCCAGGGGAGATTGTCGAATGCGGCTCCGGCGAAGTGGACGCGGCCAATCGGCTGGATGAGGTGCGGCCAGATTTGCGCGAGCTTGCCGAACTCGAACGGATGGCGCTCGCAACCGACGGCGTACGGTTCTTCTTTCCACCACTGATGCACGATGGCTTGCTGGATGCTGTCCGGATGCCTGCCGGGATAAAACCGGCGGAAAGCGGCGAGCGCGTCTTCCGCTGAGAGCGCGGGCGGGCCGCTGCCCATGAGTACGCAGTTTTCGCCCGCGACCTCATGGGCGCACTCATAGACCAGGCCCATGGTGGAGTTGCCGGTTTCAAAGTTGATGCTGGGCACGCTGTCACCTTCCCAGAAGCGCGTCTTCGCCTGCAGCACGATGCGCGATTGCATGCCCATCGGGGTGTGTTCGAGAGCGAATTTTTTCGCTGCCGGCCAGGCGGGTGAAATCTGAATGCCGGGCAGCACGAGCGGTGAGACGCAGAGCACGGCGTGATCAGCCTTCAAGGTTTGTGCTTTTTTGTCCGGGCCTTCCGTGAAGGTGACGGTGACGCCGCCCGCGTCATGCTCGAGCGA
>CANJVS010000314.1 GCA_947477755.1 Verrucomicrobiaceae bacterium
CCGAAGTCATGCAGCGTCTCAAGACCGAGGACGGCGAACTGCTGGTCGCTCTGGAGCGCAAATATGAGGCACGCCTCACTTTCCGCAGTGATCCCACGCTTCACCGTGAAGAGATCAAGATCAGCAGTTCCCAGACCGGCGAAGAAGTTCGTCCCTGACCGTCCATGGCCGGCGGGTGATGCGTCCATGACCATCGCCTGTCGGCACCAGCGAAATCTTATGTCGTCCGTTTGAACACATCCTGTGTTATGCCTTGTCCCAAGCAGTCATGAATTCTTCCTCTTCTCGTAAGCGCCTGCTTCTCATTGGTAGCGGTATAACATTTGTGGTGGCCCTCTATTTTGGCTGGCAGTGGGCCGGTCAGGACAGCAGTCGCCCCGCAGTTGCCCCGAGGAAGGAGGCTTCCTCCACCAAGGCGGAGCCCATCAAGGCACCGGGACCCGGTGCGCCGCCCCTCTCCCCTCCTATGGCGGGTGCCGCCAATCAGCTCACCACCGTCGAAGATGGTGACCTTAAAATCGATGAGATCCTGCGCTCCGGGAAAGAGATTCCAGCCATGGCACGCGACCTCCATGAGCTTGTGAAAAAACTCAACAGTGAGGCCCAGGTGAACGCCAGCCGCCACCTTGTGAACCTCACCAGCGACGAAGACTACGGCCTCATTGCTGGTTATCTCGTGGATGCCAAAATGAATCCGGATGTCATCGAGGTGCTCTTTTCCGACCTCATGAACCGCAAGCGTGAACTTCAGCTCCCGCTTTTCATGAACATTCTCCGCAATCCTCAGCACCCGCAGAACGAGCAGGTCCGTAATGTCATGACCATCCTCGCCGGCCAGGACTTCGGCCAGGATTTCAATGCCTGGGACAAGTGGTCAAATGACGAGATTAAAAAGCAGCAGAGCGGGCAGTGAATTCAGGGTTTTCGTTGGGGCCGCTTTGTCGCCTTGGCGGTGAAGCTGGAACCCGGCGAGAAGGGCTCTGAGATGACTGGTTTGTGAGCCTTTGCTGAAAATCGGCATTTCGCGCCGTTCTTTGACCTGACCCGGATTGATTAAGATTGATTCGATAACCATCCAAAATTAATAGTCAGGCCTTCACGCTGTAGTCGCTCCCGCATGCCTTATTTGGCTTTCAACCTCAATGACGAAAATGAGTTCGTCTTCGATATCCTCGAAGAGCGTCTTTCCATCGGTGGAGACGCAAAGAACGACATTGTCATTGCCGGTTCCCACATCGCAAGTTTTCATGCCGAGTTCGTCCGGTTGGAGGATGGGACCTATGAGTTGCAGGACCTGAATTCAGGCAGCGGCACCTATGTCAACGGGCAGCGGATTGAGCGCACGCAGTTGAAGGCCGGGGATCGGATCTGTTTTGGTCAGCTTGATTCATGGTTCCGCGAGCGCCCGGCAAGCACTAAAGTTTCCGATCTGGAGCCGGAGTCTGATGCGGCTGGTAAAGTGCCTGGGCCAAAGCGGAAATCCTCCCGTAAAACCGCCGACCCAGCGGAAACAGTTTCGGGAGAAAGCGACAACGCGGGCAGGGAAATCCAAACTCTGGAGGCGCAAAAAGCAGAGTTGATCACAGCCGTCACGCAACTCACTCAGGAGCGGAATGCCCTTTTACTGGCGTCCTCCAGCGCTGAGGAGGCTAAGAGAATCAAGGAGCGGACGATCGATGAATCCATTCTGGTGAAAGCAGGCGTCCTAGCCGCGCTGGAGTCGCAGGTGGCCCAACTTGAAGTCAAAGCCGCCGGTCTGACGAACAAAGTGGATGATCTTACGCAGAGAGATGCACAGCTCAGCGGTGCCGCTGAAGATCATTTAAAAGCCGCCGGGTCGCAAAGGGACGAACTGGCTGAATCCATCACCAAGATGGAGATGGAGCGTGATGTCTTGATTCGCGATCTCCAATCTGCCACAGGCAAGGGCAGGGCGCAGCAAGCGCTCAACCAGACATTGATGGCACGTCAGGAAGCCGCCTTCAGGGCGGCGCTGGATAGTGAGGACAGGCAGGCGAAACTGTCCGCTGAACTCGGCCGGGTACGCGAAGATTTACGCGCGGCAGAGAGCGCTCTTGAGGCCAGGCAAAAAATGCTTGGAGAGGGAAGTGAGATAACGTTCAACCCGCTTGAATCACATCAATATCCCACTGCCGAATTGTTGGATGAAAGGCAGCAGGAGATCATGGCAGCCGAGGCACGTCTCGCTGAATTGCGCGCGCTGAATGCGGGCTTTGAAGAACGGGTGGCTGAATTTTCCGCGAGGGAGAAAAGCATCAATGCCGCCAAGAGTGTCCTGATGAAAGCCAATCATGACATGGAAAAGGCGCAGTCTGAGGCAAGGAGACTCCATGAAGAGCGTGTAGACCACGAGCGGCGCCTTCCAACGCTGCGTGATGAGATGGCGCAACTGCAGCATGATCTCGCGGTGAAACACAAGGAGCTGGAGATGTGTGAGTCACGCCTCATCGATCTGAGGTACCAGGTTCGGGATATGGATGCTCTTCTGAAAGAGCTGAAGGATGCAGAGGCAACGCTGGAAAAAGTGCGTCTGGAAGTGACCCGTTTGACGGACGAGAAGGATGCTCTCTATGTTCTGGTCAGCGCACTGCATTCGGAGCGTGAGAATCACGAGCAAGTTCTACCCGGCCTGCGTGCCGATGTGAATGCACTGAGAACCGAGTGCCACCGACTGACTCAAGATAGTGAGTCGGCCGCAAGCGCGCTGGAGAAGGCGCACAAAAATTTGACGATGCTCGAAGAGAGCATCAAGGCAAGTCAGGCGCAGATATCTGAACTGGTCAAAAAGGCAAAGGCTGAGGAGATGCGCCATGCTGAGGCCGTGTCACAGCTCGAAAAGTCGGGCAGGGAACTCCAGTCCGTGGAGTTGAAGCGGGCTGAGGCTGGCGAAGCGCTGATGAAAGCGCGGGAGGAAGAGAAGAGCCTGCGCAAAATCATCCCGGCCCTGAACATGGAGACTGCCGGTCTGAAAGCATCTCTGATGACACTGGCGCGGGATCGCGAGGAAGTTTCCCAGTATGTCTCGCGGCTCAATGGCACGATCGATGTCTCCAATCGCAAACTTGCCGAATTGCAGCAGCAAATTTCACAACTCGAAGCAGCGCACCGCCTGCGTGAAGAGCGCGTGATGGCTGCCCAGACGGAAGTTGACAACGAGAGTGTACGTTTGAAAACGGCTCAGGAACTGACACGCGCCGCCGAGTCCGTTCTGCAGGAGCTGGAGCGTCAGGTCAAAGAAGGCCGTCAAAAGGTGGACGCTGTGCGTGCCCAGGTGACGAGTCAGGATACCGAACTCAGTTCACGGCTGGACCGCGTGCAATCGTTGAAAGCTGATGAAGAACGGTTGAACAGGGAACTCGCAGCAAAGCAGTTGGAAATCCAATATGCCCGGACCAGCCTTGCTGATTTGAATGCCAAAATTGCATCAGAGGAGAAGCGCGTTATGGAATATACCCACATTGGCGATCAAGTGCTGACTCTCGGCACGGCATTGACGAGCCTCGAAACACGCCAGGCAGAAACTGTCAGATCGCTTGGCGAAGCGACGGAACTCGAGCATGATTTGCGGATGAAAATCGATGCTCTTCAGGAGGCTTACAATCGTGAACTTGCACGAGTGGAGGAGGTGCGGGCGAACCGGATCAGCGCGGAGTCAGAGCTGGCATCTCTCATTGAAAAAATGCAGAAGCAGGCCGCGAGCCTCAAGTCAGCGGAAACCAAACAGCAAAAGCGCATTGCCGAGATGGAGAGTCACCTGCGCGAGCAGACCGCCCAGGCTGAGCAGGTGAAGTCCGAGTTGGCCGGCTTGCAAGACCGGCGGGCCGAGTTTGCCCAGGCTGAAACACAGCTGCGTCACTGGCAGGAGATTGATGCACGTCTTCGCGGCCAGCTCATTGAATTGGAAGAGAAGCACGAAATCATGCGCCGCGGACTGTCCACGCATGAGGCCACGGTCATCATGTTTGCCAATGACCTGATCAAACGCATCGATTTGATTGACGCCCTCACTGTGCGCTACTTCGCTCACGATGGCGGGGATGTTGCCGCGCAGCTTGGCAAACTCCGAGCCTCGTTTGAGGATATCCTGCATCAGCATGGTGTCACCGAGTTCGATGTCGACGCCGAGACCAAGGTTGACGCACAACTCCGTAAACGCATCGCCGTCGTGGACAGCCTCCCCGGCAAAGATAAAGCGCGCGTCATTGAAACCTGCCGCTCCGGCTTTATGTACTCGCGTGACGATGGTCATGAGGTCATTCTACGCAAGGTGGAGGTCCGGACCTCCAGTCAATCACTTCCCCTATAATCACTCTCACCCTCTCCTACTATGGCTGAATACGTTGGCATTGACCTTGGCACCACGCTCTCCGGGCTGGCCTACCTGAAATCTGATGGCAATCCGGAAATCGTCCCGAATTCCGACGGTGAGCGGCTGACGCC
>CANJVS010000315.1 GCA_947477755.1 Verrucomicrobiaceae bacterium
ACGCAAAAGAAGCGTAAACTTGCCAATGCTTTCGGTCTCTTTGCTGCCGGCTACGACCTCAGCAAATACAAGGAGCCGATGATCTTTACCGGCTGTGACGGTGTGGGAACCAAGCTGGAGCTCCTGCTCAAATACGACCTTTTGGAGAATGCGGGCAAAGACCTCGTCGCCATGAATGTCAACGATGTGCTCACCTGCGGCGCTGACCCGATCCTCTTCCTCGACTATGTCGGCGTGAATCAAATCAAGAAACGCCAGCTCGCCCGCATCATCGCCGGCATGTCCGAGTACCTGCAATCCTGCAACTGCATCCTCGCCGGTGGAGAGACCGCCGAGATGCCGGGCGCAGTCCTTGATGGCATGGTTGAACTTTCAGGTTTTGCCATCGGTGCAGCAGAGAAGAAAGACGTTCTCAACCCGGCTGAAATCAAGCAGGGCGACGTCCTGATCGGCTGGCCTAGTGCAGGCTTCCACGCCAATGGTTTCAGCCTCGTGCGCCGCATCCTTGCCAAGGAGAGCATCAAGCTCAGCAAGAAAGAGGCGGCACAGCTTCTGACACCAACCCTGCTTTATCATGAACAGTGCTGGGGGCTCAAGAAGGCCAAAGTGAAGCCCGCTGCCATGGCTCACATCACCGGCGGCGGACTCGTTGAAAACCTCGGACGCATCTTCACCAAGCGCGGCTTCGGCTGCCATCTCAAGGTGCCGACATGGAAGAACGACGTCGTTCAAAAAGTGCTCCGCCACGCTGATCCGGCCGATTGCTGGGACACGTTTAACATGGGTATTGGCTGGGTTGCCATTGTCGATCCAAAGCACGCCGCCAAAGCTCTTAAAGTCGGCACCGGCGCAGTCGCTCTCGGTGTGATGGACAAGAGCGCCAAAGTCACCTGCGAACTGGTTTGATTTCCGCGGGCAAAGCTCACGGATATTCAATCAGCGCCTTGATCACACCGCGCCGCGCCACTTCATCAAACGCCTCGTGAATCCGCGCCAGCGGAAAACGGTGCGTGATGAAGTCCTTCGATGTCAGGCTGCCCTGGCGAATCCACTGGCAGAGCTGCGGCTGGCTTTCTTTTTCATAACGGCGCGTCGGCCACTGGTGCACAAGCACGTTGAAATTGAAGTCGCCCTTTGATTTGTCGATGTGCAGCACCGGATGGGTCAAAACACCATAAATGCAGTGAGAGCCGCCGCGCCTCAGAAGCGGCAAGCCTTGTTGGAGGATGTCCGGATGTCCCACAGCATCGATCGCTGCATCCAGTTTGCCCGGTGGTTGGACTGCATCCGGCATGAATGCTGCATCCGCGCCAAAGCTCAGTGCCTTGGCCCTTTTGTCGGCATGCCTGTCCACGATGCCGATCCAGCCTAATCCGAACAGCCGCCCGAGTTTCACAAAACTCAATCCCACAGGTCCCGCGCCATAGATCAGCACATCATCACCCGGCTGCAGATGGAAATCGCGAAACGCGCCCAGCACCTCACGCCAGGTGCAGAGCAGTACGGCCTCTTCCGGCGGGATGTCCGCATCCACTTTCGTCTGGATCTCATACACCTCCACCCAGCCATTCGTCTCATTGGCCACGCCGTCGGCCTCCATCGCCTCGTGATCATTTGCCAGAGTGTATTCGCCAAAGCCACCCCAGCCCGAGTCCACACCTTCCATTTGCAGATCAAATGACAGGCCGCCCACCGCCCTGTCACCCACCGCAAAGTTTCTCACCTTCGCCCCGATCTCCACCACGGTGCCGACACTTTCATGCCCAAGCGCAAAAGGGAACTTGTCCTCCATGCCTGGAAACCGCCCGTGCAGCAGTTCACTGTCCGTGCGGTTGCAGAGACACGCACATTCCGTTTTCACCAGCGCCTGATAGGGGCCCGGTTTTGGCATGGGAGTGTCGAGAATTTCAAGATGACCGGGATGAACGGCAATGACGGATTTCATGGTGACACAGCCTTTCTGGAATATGTCACAAACGCAAGTAAGAATTCCAAATCCAGAATCGTTTCTAAATTTAGAATGCTCAGAGAACCCTCCATCCTTCCCACCGAAGACACCCTCGCTCCCGGAACCGAGCGCACGCTGGCCATCCTCGAACTTCTCGGCCGTCACCGCGCTGGATTGAGCCTCACCGAGATTGCCCGCGAGTTGGATCTGCCGGTAAACTCGGTCTTCCGCATCACCGGAACGCTTCATAACCGGGGCTATCTCCAGCGCCGGGAAGACGACAAGCGCTTCGTTCTCACAAACAAATTGTTCGACCTTTCCCGGCCTCAGGTTCGCGAGAAAAGCCTGGTCGTTTGCGCTCTGGAATCGTTGAAGTGGTTGCGCGATGAGTCCGGCGAAACCACGCAGATTCTGGCCTGTGCAAATCACAAGATGACGGTTCTTGAGCAGTGCATTTCATCCCAACCGATCAAGGTCAGCAGCACCGTCGGCCTGCAGGTTCCCATGTATTCATGCGCGCCAGGCAAGGCCGTGCTGGCCCATCTGCCGCAGGCTGAACTCGATCAATTTTTCGCTGCGATCAAACTCAAGCAATACACGCCGGCAACGCTTGCCACGCGATCCCTGCTTGAGGCCGATTTGGCAAAAACCCGCAAACGCGGCTTTTCAACCGATATCGCCGAGGGCTTGGAAGGCATTCACTGTGTCGCCGCCGCCATCTTTGATGAATATCATTACCCCGTCGCCGCCGTCACCGTCATGTCTCCATCGTATCGCATGAAGCGCGATCAATTTGTCAAATCAGGCCGCCTCTGCATCGAAGCCGCCGCAGCCATTACCCGGAGGCTCCTGGCATGAAAAAACGTTTCATCTTCTCAGCGCTCTTCACCTTTCTGCCTCTCTGCGTCAAAGCCGATCCACGACCGACGCCGCAGCAGATCGAGTTCTTCGAATCCAAAATCCGTCCAATCCTCGCGCAGGACTGTTACGAGTGCCACAGCACCGCCACAAAGAAGAAGGGCGGTCTCGTGCTTGATTCACGGGCAGGCTGGCAGGCCGGTGGGGAATCCGGCGATGTCATCAAGCCTGGCGATCCTGGCGCCTCGCTGCTCATTCGTTCCATCAGGCACGAACACGAGGATCTGAAGATGCCCAAGGCCGGTGCCAAACTCAGCGATCAAGCCATCGCCGACTTCGAGCGCTGGATTCACGATGGCGCCGCCGATCCGCGTGACCTCCCGCCATCCAGGGAACAAATCGCCAAGGAAACCAGTTGGAAAACCATCCTCGAACGCCGCAAGGAGTGGTGGGCGTTTCAACCGCTCTCGAATCAGCCGACGAACAAATCCATCGACGATTACATCGATGCCGAACTCGCCAAACAAGGCATCCCAAAGGCAGCGCCAGCCAGTGCGGAGACGCTGCGCCGTCGCCTGAGCTTCGTCATCACCGGGCTTCCTCCCGGCCGTGCTTCATCGGTCGATCAGTTGCTTGAATCGCCCGCCTTCGGTGAAAAGTGGGCGCGCCACTTCATGGACTGGGTGCGCTACGCCGAAAGCTACGGATCTGAAGGCGATCCAGCGATCCCATACGCCTACCGATACCGCGACTACCTCATCCGGGCCTTCAATGATGACGTGGCGTATCCGCAGCTTGTCCGGGAAGCCATCGCCGGAGATCTCCTGCCGAAACCCCGCCTCAAAAAAGGCATCAACGAAAGCGCCATTGGCATCGCTCAGCTGCGCATGGTGTTGCATGGCTTCTCACCGGTCGATTCGCTCGATGAAATGGTCACCTTCACCGACAACCAGATCGACACCGTCACCAAGGCATTTCAGGCGCTCACCGTTTCCTGCGCCCGCTGCCATAACCACAAGTTTGACGCCATTTCCCAGGCCGACTTTTACGCGCTTTACGGCATCTTCACCAGCACGCATCCTGCCGTCATTGATGTGAATGCTCCCGGTTCGGGCAGTTCGGAACGCCATGAACTCGCAAAGCTCAAAGAGCAGATCAAGGCCGCCATGATTGCCGAGTGGCTCAAAGCCGTGCCAGCCTCCGGCGCACCGGTTTCAGTCCATCAAGGCGGCCCGGGCTTCTCAAATTTCGAATGGCTCACCCAGGGTGTGAGCCTGACCAAAGCGGGTGAGTTTTCCATCGCCCCCGAAGGCGACCGCATTATCTCCCGGATTCATCCCGGAGGTTTTTTCAGTGACCTGCTCACCACCAGGGATCGCGCCGTGCTTTACTCGAAGCGCTTTAAAAATCCGGGAGGGACCCTTTGGTTCCGCGCGGCGGGAAACGGTGGGGTGAAGGCCAAATACGTCGTCCAAAACTACCCGCGCACCGGCACCGTTCATCGGGCCATCGAGTTCAAGGACGCCAAAGACGAGGTGCTCGGCTGGCGCTCGCTTGATCTCGAGTTTTGGAAGGATGACGAGATCTTTTTCCAGGTCACCACCGCCGCTGACGCACCCGCTGAATTCAAGAACGGACCTTCCTGGTTCGGGCT
>CANJVS010000316.1 GCA_947477755.1 Verrucomicrobiaceae bacterium
GCCAACGCCTTTGTGGACAGCACCAAGCCCTTCTCACTCGCCAAAGATCCCGCGCAGGCTGCCCGGCTTGACAGTGTGCTCTACCATCTTGCGGAGGCTTGGGTACATGTCAGCGTGCTGCTCAATCCCATCATGCCCACAGCCATGGCCACCGCGCGTGCCCAGATCGGCTGGGAGATGCCTGCGGGCTTTGTGTTCAGCGATCTCAAATGGGGCCTGCTCAAAGACGGCCACCAGCTCGGCACGCCGGTGCCGCTGTTTCCGCGCCTGGAGATCGACCCTCCCGCCGCCTGAGCCGCCCGCGCAGCAGGTGGCGTGACGCGCGCGGCTTGCAACCCGCCACACCTCCGCCACGTAACCCTCTTATCATGAGCGAAACCACCGCCACGCCCAAGCACACCAATGCCCTTGCCAGGGAGAAGTCACCGTACCTTCTTCAGCACGCGCACAACCCCGTGAACTGGCTTCCGTGGGGAGACGCCGCCGTCGCCAAGGCGAAGGCGGAAGACAAGCCGATCTTTCTTTCCAGTGGTTACTCCACCTGCCACTGGTGTCATGTCATGGAGCGTGAGTCGTTTGAGAACGAGGAGGTCGCTCAACTCATCAACGAATATTTCGTGCCGGTGAAAGTGGATCGTGAGGAGCGTCCCGACGTGGACCTCACCTACATGACCTACGTGCAAGCCGCGAGTGGTGGCGGCGGATGGCCGATGTCCGTCTTTCTCACACCGGACTTAAAACCCTTCTTTGGCGGCACCTACTACCCGCCGGAAAACAAAGCCGGTCGCATCGGTTTTAAGAACCTGCTCAAGGAACTCAACAAGGCCTGGCGGGAGGATCGTGAAAAAGTGCTGGCCAGTTCCGAGCGCAGCATCCTCAAGCTTCAGGAGCATCTTGACGGTGAAAACACCGGTGCGGAGGTGAAGGCTGAGGCGGTGCTTCAGAAGGCTTACGACGACCTTGCCGGCAGCTACGATTACCACGAGGCAGGCTTCAGCAGCGCGCCCAAATTCCCGCGTTCCTCCTCAATCAATCTGCTGCTGCGCATCCAGCATGCCTGGCTGAAGAATGCGGAAAAGAAAAGTGAGAGCGATTGGGCTTCAGAGATGTCTTTTCGCACTCTCAAGGCCATGGCGAATGGCGGTATATGGGACCATGTCGGCGGCGGCTTCCACCGTTACAGCGTCGACAGCTACTGGCATATTCCCCATTACGAAAAGATGCTTTATGATCAGGGCCAGCTTCTCTGGGCCTATGCAGAAGGCTATCTCGTCACGGGAGCGCCATTCCTTGCTGATGTGGCGCGACAATTGGTTGGTTATGTTCAGCGCGACTTGCGCCACAAGGACGGAGGCTTTTTCTCCGCCGAGGATGCTGACAGTTATGGCAAAGAAGGAGCTGACCATAAGACTGAGGGTGCCTTCTACATCTGGACCGCCGCCGAGATCGACGCCCTCATCGGCAAGGAGGATGGAAGCATCTTTCGTTATGCCTACGGTGCGCGCCGGGATGGCAATGCACGCCCTGAAAGCGATCCGCATGGTGAATTAACCGGAACGAACACACTCTTCCGTGCCTTTTCCGTGAAGAAGACCGCCGAGTTCTTCAAGAAGACGCCCGAAGAGATTCAGGCTCTCGTGGAACGTGGTTTGAAGACGCTCTTTGAAGCGCGCATCAAGCGCCCGCGTCCGCATCTCGATGACAAGGTCATCACCGCCTGGAACGGCCTCATGATCTCCGGCCTCGCCCGTGCCGGAGCTGCGTTGAGCGAACCCGCCTTTATCAAGCTCGCTGCAGAGGCATCGCAATTCATCCATGATCAGCTCTGCGCACAGCCCGGCAAAGACCTGCATCGAAGCTGGCGTGAAGGCGAGCGCGGTCCCAAGGCCTTTGCCATCGACTACGCCTGCCTGATTCATGCCCTGCTCGATCTTTATCAGGCCGGTTTGGACGTGAAATGGCTGCAGTGGGCCGTCGCCCTTCAGGCCGAGATGGACAGCCTCTTTCTCGACAAGGACAAAGGCGGCTACTACAGCGTCCACACGGATATGGCGCACTCTGTTCTCCGCATCAAAGAGGACTACGATGGCGCCGAGCCATCGCCCAATTCCCTCGCAGCGCTGAACCTTGCCCGCCTCGCTGCCATGCTGGATAACAAGGACCATGCCGAGCAGGCGCATAAAATCATCACGCTCTTTGGCACCACGCTGCAAAGCAGCCCCAGTGCCGTGCCCATGCTTGTCAGCGCCGCAGATTTCCTGGAGCGCGGCAAGCAGCAGATCGTGCTCGCCGGCGACAAGACCGCGCCTGAGTTCCAAGCGCTGCTCAAAGTTGTGCAATCACGCCTGTTGCCGAACGCCGTCCTTCTACATGCCGATGGCGGCGAAGGTCAGGTCTGGCTCGCGAAACACAATGAAGCCCTCGCCGAGATGAAAGCGGTGACCGGCAAACCCGCCGCCTACGTCTGCCAGAACTACACCTGCCAGGCCCCGGTAACCGATGCGACGGCGCTGGAGAAGCTGCTTGGCTAAGCATTAACGCACGTTATCCTTGCCCGCATGGAAGCACGCCCGGTCATCAATCTTCAAGAAACCATCGGGAAGGTGGTGGGCAGGCGTGTTCCCGGGAAACCTTCTGCAGATATTCAGAAGACACTGAATGAAGTTTTCACAAGCCAGGGCCACAAGCTGTGGCCGCGAGGGATCTACCGCTTTAAAACACATGAGGAGGCTGACGCATGGAAATGGAAGATGATCCGCCCCAAGAAGGTGAGCTGACCTCCCGAGCTCCGACGGAGGATGACCTCGTTGCACTTTGCCGAAAGCTCAACGAGCTGGATGCCAAGTACATGATCGTCGGTGGCTTTGCCATCATGTATTCCGGCTATGGTCGAAGCACGACCGATGTGGATCTGCTCATGGCCACGGATCTCGAAAACGAGAGAAAAGTTTACGACACTCTGGCCACGCTGCCGGACCAGGCGGTGAGGGAACTGCCACCCGGAGAAGTGGAGAAATACACCGTCATCCGCGTGGCCGATGAAATCACCGTGGATCTCATGAAATCAGCATCCGGTATCGACTATGCCGAGGCCTCGAAGGATATCGTCATGCGGCGGGTGCAGGATGTGGACATTCCGTTTGCTTCGCCCCGCCTTCTGTATCGCATGAAGAAGAACACCCATCGTGAGAAGGATCAGCCGGATCTGCTTTTCCTGCGTCAGCAGTATCCCGAAGTGATGGAGAACTGAGACCTCACCTCCTGCTTGCGCCTGCGCTTGAGCCTGCCACTTTGCCAGCCCACCATCATGGCCAAGAAAGCAGCATCCAAGAAACCCGAATCCCTTCACCGCAAACACAGCGCCATCGTCGTCGATGGGGCGGAGCGCGCCGCCAGCCGGGCGATGCTTCATGCGGTTGGGTTCAAGCGCGAGGACTTCAAGAAATCGCAGATCGGCATCGCCAGCACCTGGAGCATGGTGACGCCATGCAACATGCACATTGATCGCCTGGCCAAGGAATCCGCCAAGGGCGTCGATGCCGCTGGTGGCAAGAGCGTGATCTTCAACACCATCACCATCTCCGACGGCATCTCGATGGGCACGGAAGGAATGAAGTATTCTCTCGTGTCCCGCGAAGTTATCGCCGACTCCATCGAGACCGTGGTCGGCTGCGAAGGCCTGGACGGCTTCGTCGCCATCGGTGGTTGTGACAAAAACATGCCCGGCTGCCTCATGGCCATGGCCCGCATGAACCGCCCAAGCGTCTTCGTCTATGGCGGCACCATTCTTCCTGGCTGTGTGGGCGTGGAAAAGAGAGACGCAGACATCGTCACGGTCTTCGAAGCCGTGGGCAAGCACGCCAACTGCCTGATCAGCGACAAGGAGCTCATCGACATCGAACAACACTCCATCCCTGGCGAAGGAAGCTGCGGCGGCATGTACACCGCTAACACCATGGCCAGCGCCATCGAAGCGCTCGGCATGAGCCTTCCGAACTCCGGCGCTCAGGCGGCTGTCTCCAACGAGAAGCTGATCGACTGCTTCGATGCCGGTGCTGCCGTAATGCACATGATCAAACGAGGCATCACACCCCGGGACATCATGACCAAGGAGGCTTTTGAAAATGCCATCACGCTCATCATCACGCTCGGCGGTTCCACGAATGCCGTGCTGCACCTCATCGCCATGGCGCACAGCGCGGGTGTGAAGCTCGGCATCGAAGATTTTGTGCGCATCGGGAAAAAGACGCCGGTGCTGGCCGATGTGAAGCCCAGCGGCAAATACTTCATGAACGATCTGGTGAAGATTGGCGGCACCGTGCCGCTCATTCGCATCCTGGTGAACGAAGGGCTCATGCATGGCGACTGCCTCACGGTCACCGGCAAGACGATGAAGGAGAACATGAAGAACTCGAAGATCTTCTGGCCAAAGGACCAGCAGATCGTGCGTCCGCTGA
>CANJVS010000317.1 GCA_947477755.1 Verrucomicrobiaceae bacterium
AGTCCCAGTAATAGGCCTCATCCCCCGCCAGATCCGCCTGCGAGCAGAAGAAAAGCATGAACAGGGCGCGAAACACAAACACGCAGCCCAGCAGTATCCAAAAGCGGCGCGTCCAGTTGAGTGATGAGTCGTGGGTCGAAATCAAAGCGACCCGAGCCTAAACGGCGATGCCTGCGAGGCAAGGCGGTGTTCACTTTGTCCCGGCGATGCCAAAGAACATCATGTGCTGCCAGGGCAGGCCGTCGAACTCGCGGACGAGTTTGAACCCGTTGCTGGTGAGCTCCTTGTTGATCTGGGCTTTGGTCATCTTGTGCTCGGCCTTGATCGGCACGCTGTCATCCTCTGAGCGGAACTCGACCATCACGATGACGCCATCGGGTTTGAGCGCTTTTTTCATGCCGGCAAGCATCTGCTCGGGATGCGAAAATTCGTGGTAAACGTCCACCAGCAAAATCATGTCACAGGATGCCGGAGGCAGTTTGGGATCGTACATCTCGCCGATGATGCTGACGATGTTGGTGATGCCTTTTTCGGCGGCGCGCTTGTGCAGCATCTCGATCATTTCCGGCTGCACTTCCACGGCATAGACCTTGCCGTCCTTACCCACCGCCTCAGCCATCGGGATGGTGTGGTATCCGTTGCCGCTGCCCATGTCGCAGACGCTCATGCCCGGCTTGAGCTTGAGCTGTTCACGCATTTGCAGGGTGGCTTCCTCGCGGTCGCGCTTGTGGCGGATCAGCCAGCTGGCTCCCTGCCAGTGCATTGTCTGGGCGATGGTGCGGCCCTGATACTCGGTGAGCGCAGGCGGCACGGCGGGCTGCTGGGCGGCCAGCAGAAGAGGGAACAGAAGCAGGGAAAGGAGGCGTGACATGAGGGTGGCTGGCTTCAGTAAGATCGGCCAAATCAGACAATTCTGTCAGTTTCCTCAGATCAGGCGGATCAGGGCTTCCCGGCAGCATTGACCAGCGTGCCCATCTGTTCCCCGATGAGGGCGCGGCGGATGTTGTCCGGCTCATTCATGCTGAAGACGATGATGGGCATGTTGTTTTCCATGCAGAGGGAGAAGGCGGTGGCGTCCATGACCTTGAGCTGCTTGGTTAGGCAGTCGTGGAAGCTGATGTTTTCAAAGCGGACGGCGTCCTTGTTTTTATTCGGGTCGCTGTCGTAGATGCCATCCACCTTGGTGGCCTTGAACACGCACTCGGCGCCAACCTCCGAAGCACGCAGTGCGGCGGTGGTGTCGGTGGAGAAGAAGGGATTCCCTGTGCCGGCGGCAAAGATGACCACCCGGCCTAACTCCAAGTGACGCATGGCAACGCGGCGGATGAATGGCTCGGCCACGTTTTTCATTTCAATGGCGCTCTGCACGCGTGTTGGCACGTCCATGGCTTCGAGCATGGACTGCACCGCCAGGGCGTTCATCACGGTGGCCAGCATGCCCATGTAGTCGGCCGTGGCGCGCTCCATGCCCTTGTTGCTTGCGCTCACGCCGCGCCAGAAATTGCCACCACCCACGACGAGGGCGATTTCCAGTCCGGTCTGATGCGCCGCTTTGATCTGCGCGGCGATGTCTTCCACGATGGGAGGACTGATATTGTCGGTGCTGCCAGGCTCTCTGAGGGCCTCACCGCTGAGTTTAATTAGAACGCGTTTGAATTTCCGGGTGCCAGTGTGATCAACCATTGAGTGTGTGGATTTGAACCGTGATACATGGATGCCTCTGGCGATGCAACGTCCAAATGGTGATGAGGGTGGATTCATTTCCGGCATGGAATGCGCCTCCCCGGCAAGCTGCGCGAAAATCCAAAACTAAGGCGCTGTCATTTCATCGGGTCCGCGCTACTTGATCCCGGATGAACCTGAAAGCCTCTTCCTCAATTTTCCCCGGTCCGACTGCTCTGCCCGGATGTCTGCCGGACATGGGAAGCAACCTCCATGACAGTGGTCCTGCCGCATGATGGCGCATCCTTTCCAGCATTGTTCAGCTTGCGGCAGTTCCGGCCTGATCACGCGCGGCGTGCGCGAGTTTGTTTGTCCTGCCTGTGATTTCCAGCATTTCGTCACGCCGATCCCCGCCGCCTGCGCGTTGATCCTGGACACATGGGGACGTTTGCTGGTGATCCGTCGTGCGCATGAGCCGGGGTTGGGAAAACTCGGCCTGCCAGGTGGCGTCGTCGAGGGCGGTGAAACCGGAGAAGAGGCCGCGGCCCGCGAGACGCTGGAAGAAGTGGGTCTCGACATCCCTGCCTCGTCTTTCCGCTACCTGGTCTCGCTGCCAAACCGTTATCTTTTTCAGGGTTTCGTCTGGCCCACAATTGATCTCTTTTACATGGCCCAAATCGCATCGTTCGATGCCGTGCAGCCACAGGCCAGCGAGGTTTCTGAATGGTTTGCTTTGCCGCTTGAGGAGGTTCCTTTGGATGATTTTGCCTTTGCCTCGAATGCCACGGCGGTGCGGGCTTTGAGAGAAGCTCGTCTTTGAGAAAAAAGTCCGTGCAAGTGCGGACACCTCGTCTTGGATGGGCGGCATGACCCACCCTCTCTTTGATCTCTCAGGCAAATGCACACTCGTCACCGGCGGCAGCAAAGGACTCGGTAAAGCCATGGCGCGCGGCTTTGCCGAATCAGGAGCAGATGTTTTCATCTCCAGTCGCAACGCGGAGGAACTTCAGGCGGCGGCAGCGGAGATCGGTGCAGGGCTCGGCGTGCGTGTCGAATGGATGGTCGCCGACATGGCTGACCGTGCTCAAGTCAGGGCGCTTGCCGATGAGGCGCAGAAGCGACTCGGCAAGATCGACATCCTCGTCAACAACGCGGGCATCAACAATCCACAGGCCATTGATGAAATCACCGACGAGGTCTGGGATCGCAATGTCGAGGTCGATCTCACCAGTGTCATGTCCCTGACCCGCGCTCTGGTTCCCGGCATGAAGGCAAGGAAGTGGGGCCGAGTCATTCACATCTCCAGCGTGCTCGGCGTCGGTGGTCGTTTGAAACGCAATGTCTATTGTGCCTGCAAGGCCGCGCTCATCGGCCTGGCCCGTGCCAGCGCGCTCGATCTCGGGCCTTTCGGCATTACCGTGAACTGCCTGTGTCCCGGCCCCTTTCTGACCGACATGCCCGGCAAGCTGCTCAGCGATGAAGAGAAGCAATACTTTGCCGACCGCACCGCCCTCAAACGCTGGGCTGCCCCCCGCGAGCTCGCCGGGCCCGCCCTGCTCCTCGCCAGCGAGGCCGGCAGTTACATCACCGGCCAGGGCATTGTCGTCGATGGCGGCGCCGCCGTGAATGTGCTGTGAGAAAGATGAAGCAAGTCACAGCGAACGCCTAGCCCTTAGCCTCTTTGTCCTCAAAATTCTCCCGAGCCACCTTGCGTGCGGCGGAGACGATGTGATTGCAGGCTTCCATGCAGAGCAGGGGAATGGCATTGGTCTGACCTTCCATGTGGCCAGCATCGTTGCCAAGTTTGGCCGTGGCCGGGCCGCTTAAAGGCTGCGTGGCATCGAGGGGGAAGACAATGCGACGCAGGCACTTCGTCGCGGTGGCGCAGCACTTGCCGATCAATTCGCCTGCCTGTTTGTCGGTGATGCCGTTGGCAAAGCGGTACATGCCGGTCTGGCGACCCAGCAACTCGCGCAGCGGCACCGGGTTCAATGTGCCTACCTGCTGCGAGCGGGCCATGCCCAAGGCTGCCGGGTAAAAGAACTCCAGGGCTAGTTGCAACTCCGCCAGACTGCCCAATTCAAGCTGCCAGCCACGCTTCAGGGTGGGGGCGGTTTTGATCGGACGGAACTCGCCAGCCGCATCAACCCGTGAGATCTCACGCGCGGCTTCGGGTGACGAAACTTTGGTTAGACTGTCGGTGTCGGCATCCTCTATGTGCCGCAGCATGTAGCCCGTGCCACAGGGGGTGATTTTGACCTGCCCGATCACCGTGCGCCCGCTTTCAAGCCATGCCGCCAGGGCTGCGGATTGGGTTAATTCGGAACCCGGATCTTCAATCATGGTATCAACCAGATGCTTCTGATCAAAGTCATGCACCTGATCCAGAATCACCTCCGCCATCAACCGCTCGGTGCCGATGGCGCTGCTGTAATAAAGATGACGACCGTGCATTTCGATCGGGTTTTGGCGGAAGACATCCATCTGGCTCAGTGCCTTGCCGGTTTCTTTCTCCATGCCGAGCAGAACAGGAATGTCCTGAAAGCTGTGCAGGCCATCAGCGATGAAAAAGGGCACAACGACCACATTGGGAGCCGTCGTCAGCTTGTGCCAGTCGGCCACAAAGGGAGCCTCTTCCATGTAGGTGTCGATGACTTCAGCGAATCCGTAGCCGCCTTCGCTGATCAGTTTCACCTGATCCTGAATCGCCTTGGTTGAGTTCTCATTCAGGTTGGTGCCATGACCGACGATGATCAGGCTCGTTTCCGCACGCGGGACACCGGGG
>CANJVS010000318.1 GCA_947477755.1 Verrucomicrobiaceae bacterium
ATCGACTCCCACACCGGCGGGGAGCCCACACGCGTCGTGCTCAGTGGCGTTTCCATCGAAGAACTGGAGCACTACCGCCGGTCAATCATCTGCGAACCCCGCGGGCATGAAGTCATCGTCGGCGCCTTGCTCGTGGAGCCAAAGGACACATCCTGCGCCGCAGGTGTCATCTTCTTTAACAACGTCGGCCTGCTCGGCATGTGCGGTCACGGCATCATCGGCCTCGTCACCACACTTGCTCATCTCGGCCGCATCCAGCCCGGCGATCACCGCATCGAAACACCCGTCGGAGTGGTCACGGCGAAGCTGCATGATGATGGTCGCGTCAGCGTGCGCAATGTCGCCTCGTATCGCAAGGCGGCCCATGTCCGGGCGGGCGGGGTCACGGGTGACGTGGCCTGGGGCGGCAACTGGTTCTTCCTCGTTTCAGATCACGGACTGGATCTCACGCTTGCCAACGTTCCCCGGCTAACTAAAAGTTCGCTCATGATGCGTGACGCCATTCATGCGGCAGGCTTCCCTGAAGTCGATCACGTCGAACTCTTCTCGCCGCCATTGGATCCCGCCAATCACAGCCGGAACTTCGTCCTCTGTCCCGGTGGCGAATACGACCGCTCACCCTGCGGCACAGGCACCAGTGCCAAGCTCGCGTGTCTCGCGACTGATGGCAAACTTGCCCCGGGCGAGGTGTGGCGGCAGGAGAGCATCCTGGGCAGTCTTTTTGAAGGCAGCTACGAACAGGCGGACAACGGCATCATTCCCACGATCACTGGCAGAGCTTTCATCACGGCGGAATCAACGCTGATCCTCGATCCGGCAGACCCCTTTCAATTCGGAATCCAATAAGACAAAAAATGTCACGGTTATTTCCCCTTTTTTATCTGGCGCTTTTTTATCTGCCGGCTCTTGCCGACGACCTGTCCAAGCGCACGGAAAACACTGTCTTCCGCGACCGCGTGAAGGCGAACTGGCTGCTGGACGGCAAGACGTTCTGGTATCGTGTCCAAACCGGACCGCAAGCGCATGAATATGTCCTCATCAATGCCGAAACCGGCAAGCGCCAGACCGCGCCCGCACTCAAAGAACTCGGCATCATCGCCGGGGACTCGAAGACCTCGACCCTGAAACTCGATCTGCACCCCACCAGACGTACGGGAGAATCCTCCGGCTTCAAGTTCATCAACAAGCTCGCCACCGAAGTGGATCTGTTCTGGATCAACCAGCAGGGCGAGCACATCCGCTACGGCAGCATCCGCGCAGGCGCCGAGCGCGAGCAGCACAGCTATGAAGGCCATGTCTGGCTCATCACCAGCCCCACAGGCGAGCAGCTCGCCACCGCCGAGGCCGAAGCCACAATCAAAACGCTCATCATCGACGGCAAAGGTCTGACAAAGGCCAGAGATGAGCCGAAGAAACCCGTCGCCGCGGGCAAATCGCCCGATGGTTCATGCAGCGTCACCAGCGAGGCGACTGCCGTGCCGAAGCGCCAGATCACCATCGTCGACTCCTCGCCCAAAGATGGCCTTCAGCCTAAAATCAAAGTCATCGACTACACCAAACCGGGCGATGCCCTGCCAAAACCACAGTTGGTTATCACTACGGCGGGCAATGAAAAAATCCGCGTGCCCAAAGACCTGTATCAGAATCCCTTCACCGAGTCCGGTCATCTTGACGTCACCTGGTCGCCGGACAGCAGCGAGTTCTATTTCAATTACAATCAGCGTGGTCATCAGCTCTACCGCATTCTTGCTGCCAATGCGAAAACAGGAACAGTGCGTGTCGTGGTGGAGGAACCCTCCAAAACATTCATCGATTACACCAGCAAGACCTGGCGGCACTGGCTGCACCAGAGCAATGAACTCATCTGGATGAGCGAACGCGACGGCTGGTGCCATCTCTGGCTTTATGACATCAAAACCGGCAGCCCCAAACATCAAGTCACCCGGGGCCGTTGGCCTGTGCGCGAGGTCTTGCATGTCGATGAGGCGAAGCGTGAAGTGTGGTTCATGGCCAGCGGTTTGAAGGCTGGTGAAGACCCCTATCACCTGCATCTGTGCCGCGTGAACCTCGACGGCACCGGCTTCCAGCAACTCACAGCGGGCGACGGCAACCACCGCGTCGAGTTCTCGCCAAACCGCGACTGCTTCATCGACTCCTGGTCCCGTGCCGATCACCCGCCGGTTCACGAACTCCGCCGCAGCCGCGACGGACACCTCGTGTGCGAGTTGGAAAAAGCCGGGATCACCGCTCTTCTGGCTGCAGGCTGGACTATGCCGGAGCGTTTCACCGCCAGGGGGCGCGATGGCAAAACCGACATCCATGGCATTCTCATCAAGCCCGCGAACTTCAATCCCGAGAAAAAATATCCTGTCATCGAGGACATCTATGCCGGACCGCACTCTGCCTTTGCGCCCAAAGATTTCAACCGCCAGCTGCGCATGCATCAACTTGCCGAACTGGGCTTCATCATCGTCAAAATGGATGGCATGGGCACCAATCATCGCGGCAAAGCTTTTCATGATGTGTGTTGGAAAAATTTGAAGGACGCAGGCTTCCCGGATCGGAAGCTGTGGATCAAAGAAGCGGCCAAAACGCGTCCGTGGATGGATTTAAGCCGCGTCGGCATCTACGGCGGCAGCGCCGGCGGCCAGAATGCGATGCGCGCTCTGCTCGATCATCACGACTTCTACAAAGTCGCCGTCGCCGACTGCGGCTGCCATGACAACCGCATGGACAAGATCTGGTGGAATGAGCAATGGATGGGCTGGCCCGTTGATGAAAGTTACAAGCACAGCTCCAACCTCGAAGACGCCCACAAACTCCAGGGTCACCTCCTTCTCATAGTCGGCGAACTCGACACCAATGTCGATCCCGCCACCACCGCGCAAGTCGTCGGCGCCTTGCAGAAAGCCGGCAAAACCTTCGACTTCATGCCCATCGTCGGCACCGGGCACGGAGCGGCTGAAACGCCTTATGGCTCAAAGCTGCGTGAAGCGTTTTTGGTTCGGCATTTGAAGCCTTGAATCCCGGCTTGAGCACGTCTGATGCGGCCATGCGCAGAGACGTGCCAGACCCGGTGATCATCTTGGCTTGATCTCAAACGCCTCCATCCATGGCAGCGTGATCTGCGGCGGCATGCCGCCGAATGGCTGGTAGGAAGGAAGCTGGATGATGCTCATGCTGTGCGGCTGGCTGGCGATGAAGAACATCGCGTCGGCGCAGTCGGCGCAGGTGATCATCTCACTCTTGTGCTTGGCCGTGGGCTGCACGGGGCGCTTTTTGACGAGCGGGGTATCCGCCTCACCGGGGGCGTATTCAGAGACAACGATGCCATGGGCGTTCAGCTGCATGCGCGCGGTGAAGAGCATCCCGTGAACGGCCCATTTGCTGGCCGTGTAGGGCACGCCAGCAAAGGAGTCATAACCATGTCCGGCGGTGGACGACACAACGACGATCCTGCCACCGCCATTCGCGGCCATTGGCTTGGCGACGGCCTGAATCATGTTCGCAACACCGATGACATTGATGTCCATGATCTTGCGCCAGCTCTCTTCGGTGGCCAGCCTCGCGGGATCGGCATGCGCCATGAAACGATCCGGCGTGTTGATGCCTGCCGTGTGGATCAGCGCGTGTGGTGCGCCATGCATGAGCACCGTTTCCATCGCGCTGGCGACGCTCGCGGAATCCGCCACATCGCAGACGACGGGAATGATGTTTGCCGAGAGTGCTGCACTCTCCTGGAGAGACTCCAGCGTGCGTCCAAACACGAACGTCTTTGCGCCGGCTTCGGCAAAACGAATTGCCGCCGCCTGTCCCATTCCACCGCCACCGCCGGTGACAATGACGATTTTATCAGTCCAATTTTGATCCATTTGCCAGCACTAAGCGAGACTGCGCGATTCGTCCAGCCTGCGTGCGGCCTTGGCAGAAATTGGGGTGCCTGCTGCCAAACCATCCAAGACAGGCAGCCTGGACATTCTAGTCTGGGGCATTGCTTCAGGATCGTTTTTTCAATCCCCTACCCACAGCCTAGAATCCCCATGCTGCATCAAAACTTCACCCTCCTGGGCGCTGGCGCCATCGGCCTCATGACCCTTGGCGTCCACGCTTTCGCCGCGGCGCCCAAGGCTCCGCCAACCGATCCGGCCCTGCTCACGCTGGCCCGCCTTTTTACGGATGAGGAGTTCAAGGAGCCGAAGGTTGAGGCGATCCGCTGGAGCAAGCTCAACCCGGGAAACTATTTCACGCTCGATGCGCCGAAGGTGGGCAAGGATGGCAGGGATCTCGTGCAAAACGAAGCCGAGGGAGGCCACAAGACCGTGCTGGCTTCAGCGCAGTCTTTTTTGCCGGCGGGCACCAAGAAGCCGCCGGGCATCGACAGCTTCGAATTCAGCACCGACGAATCCAGGGTGCTCCTCTTCACCAGCACCAGGAAGGTCTGG
>CANJVS010000319.1 GCA_947477755.1 Verrucomicrobiaceae bacterium
AGGCTCGCCGAGGTGCCGGTGAGGCCGATGTAGCTGTCGTCGATCCTGGTGATCTTGGTCTTGTTGACGATGTGGTGTGCCTGCTGCCGCAGCGAGCCAAGACAGCTCATGGTATCTGCGCCGATGCAGGCGACTCCGTTTTTCTGGGCAACAACGATGGTGGACATAATGAGGGGCGCGAGTCTCGCGTGTGTCTAACAAGACGCAAGGTCAGGCAAGAGAAGGTTATCCTTCATGATCGCAGAAAAGTACCGGTTCAGGACTCAAATGGTTTGGGAACAGCATTCATGCGAAATCATGCATGCTCAAAGGCGGCATCACGGTACCGGCCCACCCAGATGCTTTTTGAAAAACACGGCGGCAATGTCCACGGTCTGCGCGCACCATGGATCGCTCATCCAAAAAGGGTGCGGCGCGTCTTTGAGAGTGTGGACCGCGGTCTCGATGCCGAGCGCTTTAAGTTTCTCCATCATCTCAGCGCGACCGATTTTGAGCGTGTCTTTTTCACCCTCAATGAAGATGGTGGACGGCACACCCGCGCGGACATGGGTGATGGGAGAGGCTGCGGTGTAGATCTCTGGCTTATCCTGCGCGCTAGCACCAAAAAAGAGGACGCTGCCTTCGCCGGTCTTGTCGCGATTTGAAGCGATCAGGTCCTGCGTGGCAGCCATGACGATGCAGGCTTTCACCGCGCTGGTCTGGTCTTTGAAAGGACCGTCTCCCTCAAACTCGGACAGGCCAGTGGTCATCGCTGTCAGGCCGGACAAATGCCCGCCTGCTGAGCCGCCCATGCAGCCGATGCGTTCGGGGTCGATCTTGAGTTCCTTCGCGTGAGCGCGCAGGCAGCGCAGGGCCGCTTTGCAGTCATGCAGAGCGGCGGGATATTTGGCTTCCGTGGAAAGTCGGTAGCTCACCAGCGCCGTCACAAAACCACGCTGAGCCAGACGCTCCATCATCGGCTTGTCAGCCTCCACCTGCCGCGCTTTCCAGCCGCCGCCATGGATGTCCAGAATGCAGGGCCAGGTGCCTTCCGCATCCGGCACATAGACGTAGAGCTCCACGGTGTGCTCGGGATATTTGGCGACTTCCAGCGTCTTCATCGTGAAGCCCACGGGTGTCTTTGGCAGCACCTTCTGCCACTTCGGACCGGAGCTTGCAGGTTTAGGATCAGCTGCGCTCAGAGAGGTGGCTATGACGAGGATGGAAAGGACGAGAGTTTTCATATGAGCTGGCATGAACGCGTACCACCGGTGCCTCGTTTCAGTTATGATGTCTAAGGCTGCATGAACCACGGCGTGATTCGAGGCTGGCCGGAGCTCTACTGAAGGTGCCCTCCACAGGCAGACTTTCTGTTGGTAGCGCTTTTCTTCCCGTTCTTCATGAGATCACTGTCTGTCTTCCGTCCGCGCTGAGACAGACGTCTGCTCACATATTCTATCAGCGGCATGTTGGGGATCTTTTTGAATGACTTTCGACCTACGCGCTCGATCACCTCGTCACCCTCCGCGAGAGATTGATGTTCTGCCCTGCGGAGCGCTCGGTTGGCTTTAGCTTTGCGCTTGGTAATGGCTTTATTGGCGATGGATCTCGACTCAGCAACACCGTTGCGCCCATCCTTGGCGTAACTGTTCAGTTTCTTTTGCTGGGGGGTGAGCTTCGTTTTCATCGGACTCTTCACGCCTCCTCTTCTTCACCCTCGTCCTCATTGAGGTAGATGCGGATGCTGCGCTCTTCGAGGGCGTCGCGGGTGTCAAGAATATCCTGGCCGTCAATACTGAGCCAGAGGCTGGCGTGATCGCGTGCGCGGCCGCTGCGGTCGGCGTGGTAGGCAAAACCGAAGCGACCGTAGAAGGGCATGGAAGCCGTGCTGGTGCGCATCCAGAGATCGATGGGGCGGTCTTCCACTTCCAGCAGGGCGATGCGTGCGGCAAGCAGGGTGGTGCCGAAACCGCGGCGGTGGTACTCGCGGTGCACCATGCCATAAACCAGCGTCGAAGAGTCGGAATCGCCCACAAGCTCCAGGCCGCCGCAGCCGATGACATCACCATCGTGCTCGATGACGAGGTAGTAGGAGGTGCCGAGCTTGAGAAAATCGATGAAATTCTCCAGTCCCTCAGGGGCCAGGAAATCGGGCTCGTTGGAGCGATAGACCTCGATGCAGGCTTCCAGATCTTCCGGCTGGTACTCGCGGATGTGGCAGGCGGCGAGCTTGGGCACGATGGCCTCCATCAGGGGAGAAAGCTCTTCGAGTTCGTTGTTGTCTTCGTGGTTCATGAGGAAGGCATCGTTCATGGATGCAAATGCGTGCGGATTCAATGCCCCATCACACACCGATGGCCTTGAGTGCCCAGGCGATGACGAGTGGGGTGGTGATCATGCTGACGAGGGTGGTGGACAGCACGCACTGAACGGCGGTCGGTGCATGGCCGCCGTAATGTTTGGCGACCATGATGCTGAAGACGGCGCTGGGCATGGCCCCCTGGATGATGAGGATGCGCTTCAGCTCCATCGTCACCGGCAGAAACCATGCCGCCGCGATAAACGCGACCGGGATGATGCCGAGACGCAGCACCGGGGCGAGCACGGCGATGGACCAGCGCATCCGCTCTTGTCCCCAGATGTCCGCAATCGACGCGCCGATGATGAGCACCGCCAGCGGCACCGCGCAGGCGCCGAGCATGGTGAAGGTGTTGTGCGCGACCTTCGGCACATAGCCATGCAGGCCGGTGAAGTTCAGCAGCAGAGAAAAGAGAATCGTCATCACGGGCGGATTCAAAGCCAGTTTCCACGGGGCCTTGCCGAGTCCTGTCAGCAGCCCGACACCGGCCGTCCAGCAAGCCAGCTCGACACCCAGCGTGAAGGTGAACAGCACGCCGAGGGTGCCTTTGTCCGGAAACAGCGCAGTGACGATGGGGATGGCCACGAAGCCATAATTTTGCAAGCCGCAGGAGACCGCAAAGCTGCGCCTGCCCTCATGGTTTTGCAGCCCAATCAGGGGTGCCGCAAAATAGGAAATGGTGATGCCCAGCACGACGAGTCCAAAACCCAATCCCGCCGCGATCAGAACGGGCAGCGGCTGCATCACCGAGGCATTGCCGACGACACGCTCCAGAATCAGGCAGGGAGTAAGCAGCACAATGCAAAGGCGCATCACGCCGGCATCGACCACGTTCGGCATCAGGCCCGTTTTTCTCACCGTGAAACCCGCCGCCATCGTGAGATACACGGGCAGAACGACGGTGAGAATGCTGGCAAAGTCGAGCATGGGGAGCGTGCATCTTGGCGCGCCAGGAAGCAGAGGCAAGCTTCAGCACCGAAGTTCACCATTCATCGGTGCGGAACTGGCTGGCGGGCAGTCCGGCACCATTCCAGAGCGTCACCTCCGGCATCTCGGCCCAGGCATAGCGGACGGCCACCGGCTGGGTCACCGCTTTGCTGGAAAGGATGACGCTGTCACCCTCAATCCGGGCTTTGGCGGGATGCCAGACCTTGTCGGCACCGGCGATGACAAAACCGCTGCCCGAAGCTTCCCTGAGCATGAGGCCTTTGTCGGTGTGGGAGAAGGTCACGCTGAATTCACTGCCCTTGATTTCATGCTTCACCGGCAAAGGTCCGCTGGTGGCTCCCGCCTGACCATACACGGTGCCAAGCGCCCACCGGGCCAGACGCTCACCCACTGCCTGCTTGTTCTTCGGATGAATGTCCCTGGCTTCGCCGACATCGAGCGTCACCGCCATGCCGCTCTTTGGCACGCTCTGCAAGGCTTTGAGAGCCGCCTCGCGCACCAGCATCCAGCCGTCGCGGTTGGATACAAAGTTAGGCAGCTGCACCCAGGCAAAGGGGAATTCTTTTCCCCAGCGCGTGCGCCAGTCCTTCACGAGCAGCGGCAGCTGATGCTGATAAAAGCGGCCTTTGTCACCATTGCTGTTCGCCTCTCCCTGATACCACAGCGTCCCGCGGATGGCGTAGGGAATGAGCGGCGCGATCTTGCCATTGAAGAGTCCGCCGACATTGGCCTTGCGCCCGCGCTGCGCCACGGGATCACGCGGCGCGCGCGGCACGGGTTTGCCCTCGGCCCGCGCCTTCTTCGCGGCTTCCTTCCAGGCGGCCAGTTGTTTGGCAAACAAAGCCTTGGCCTTGTCCGCATCGAAGCCGGCGTCCTCCTTTTTCACCATCTCAAAAAAGGGTTTCAGCTCCGCGCTCTCACGCTGGGCCTCGGGACTGATCCAGGATTCGATGGGGGTGCCACCGACCGAAGAATTGATTAGACCCACGGGCAGGTCCAGCGCCTGATGGATTTGTTTGCCAAAGAAATACGCCGTCGCCGAGAATCCACCCACGGTCTCCGGCGCACACACGACCCATTCACCCTTGCAGCGATCCTGCGCCGAGTCGGAGCCGCCGCTTTTCTCCGTGAACATGCGGATCTGCGGC
>CANJVS010000320.1 GCA_947477755.1 Verrucomicrobiaceae bacterium
AAGTATTTGACCCGTGGCGGCGTGCGCGACATGAAGGAAATGTTCCGGCGCGAGATCGGGGAGAATGAATGGATCAAGGAACATCTCTCCACCGGCACCTGCACGGAGGAATTTTGGATCACGAGTGAGTATTCAAAACACTCGAAATATGGAGCTTCGCCGGGACTGCTTCTGGTGGGAGATGCGTTTGCTTTTCTGGACCCGGTTTTTAGCAGCGGAGTCATGCTGGCCCTGAAAAGCGGTGTGCTGGCGGCTGACGCGATTCATGCGGCTTTTCAGGCAAATGATGTGTCCCCTGAGCGCTTCGCCGAGTATGGCCAGCTGATCCGTCAGGGAGTGGAGAACATGCGCAAGCTGATCTATGCCTTCTACGACCCCAACTTCTCCTTCAAAGACGTGGTCATGAAGCATCCCGACGCCGGGGCGGAGATCACCGACTGCCTGTCGGGCGACGTGAATAAGGACTACACCATGCTGTGGGATCGTATCTCCGAGTTTGTGAAATTGCCCGATGATCTGCCTTACGGGGTGCCGTTGGTAAGCTGATCCATCCTAAATCTGAGTTGAGAGTTCATCGTTGATAGTTGAGTTGATGAAAATCAACCCCTTGCGCCTTCAGGGTGCATTCACTCTCTTGAAGGGCATTCTTTTTCCACGGTGCCTATCGAGACGCCGATGTGAAAGACTCGCGGGACGCCGGTGGCGGTTGTGTTGGAGAAGAAGTGAAGCACCTCACTTCGTCACTTCTCCAGCTACAGGCGGGCGATGGCGGGGGACCATGCTGCGGAAGTCGCCGAGATTGTAGGGACCGTAGTAGGGTTGGTTCAGCGTGACCTCAGCCACGGCCACGGTGCCCCATTGGGGCGCGGTGGAGAGCGGGTCGCCGTTGTGATCATAGATGGCGGAAATCATCCAGCCGGAGTTGTGCTCCATGAAGGTGCTGCTGATGACATAGACATGGTTCTCACAGGCGCGCGCTGCGGCGAGCTTGGGATTGCAGCCCCACACGGGCCATGCAATGACCTCTGCACCATTTTTGGTTAGCTCGCGGGCCACTTCGGGAAAGAATCCGTCGTAGCAGACCATCATGCCCACCTTGCCAAAGGCGGTGTCGAACACGGGAAAATCTTTGCCGGGCGCGATGCCTTTCGCGGCCTCGCCTGGCGGCAGGGAGACTTTGCGATATTTGCCGATCAATGCGCCATCGGGTCCGAGGAGCACTGCGGTGTTGTAAATGAGATGGCCATCCCGCTCATAAACGCTGAGCACGATGTGGAGATGATGCTGCTTTGCCAGACCGGCGAAATACTGTGTCGAGGGTCCGGGGATTGCTTCCGCATGCTCTTCCGGCTTCCCTTTCACATTCGCGGATGGCACCGTTTCGCCGAGAACAACAAGATCCGCGTGCTGCTTCGCCGCTTCGGCGATGTGCGGGGCAAACTCTTCGCAGTTTTGTCGTGGCGACTTGCCTGAGGGCCGGTAATGCACGGTGGCAAGCCGCACTTTGCGAGCCTGGGATTCCTTGGTCTGCGCGAACTCTGCATCCCGCCATTCCACACGGCCACCTGGCGCCCATTGAAGATGCAGTTCGACAATCGCCCGCGCGGCCTTTGACGGACTCCTGTAAATGCCGCCGACGGTTGTCCAGCCTTGCGCATCGGTGCGGCCATCGTTCGGATATTCAGGCTCGGCGCTTGGCATGGGCAGCTTTGGATCGGAGTTCACCGGACGTTCGTCGATGCGCACCATTTTACCGTCCTTGTCCTGCCATGAAATACGCACGAGACAGCTCTGGCGTGGATTGCTCACACCGCTGATCCTCCGCTTCACTTCAAAGCGCTGCCACGAGCCGCCCTGGATCTCAAAGCTCTTCTGAAACCAGCCATCAAGCCCCTCGCGCTGATCGTGCGTGATGATGAGGCTGCCGTGCTCGCCGCTCGAGAATTGCGGCCGGATTTCATCACGTGGACTCTCCTGAGACCAGTTCTGAATGTCGGCGGCGTGAAGTGAGCAGGTGAGAAGCAGTAGGGGAAATAGTTTCATGGTCAGTTGGCTATGGGATCAGGTTTTGCGCACGCATCCAATTCAAATACGTCGTTGCACAGGCATCCAGATTGGTGATGTCGCCACCACCACGCAGCGGCGAGCACATTTCAAACGTGGCGATGCCGTCGAAGCCACCGTCCTTGAGACCTTTGAAAAATGCGGCGTAGTCGATGAAGCCGGTGCCAAAGGGCACGGCGCGGACCCAGTCGACCGGCTGCCGCTCGTAGTTTACGAATTCAGGACGATAGCGGTGGCGCGCAGTTTTGATGTAATCGGCACTGGTCGTGATGATGGTGTGCGGCGCGGCCAGCTTTGCGGACCGGTAAAGATCTTCATCCCGCAACGCAGGCGACCAGGCATCGAAACCGAGCTTGCAGTTAGGCCGGCCGATGTCGGCGAGCAGTTCAAGCAGTGATTCCGTGTGCAGGGCCAGGTCGTGATGATTTTGAATGGCGATGGTGACGCCGTGTACCGCGGCGCGGTCGCACATCTCGCGGATGGCGGAGACGCAGCGTTTCCATTGCATCTGCGGATCCTGGCCATCGATTTCATAGGCCGTGAAAATCCGCACGATCTTCGCACCGAGCTGCGGCGCGATGCGGGCAAGAGATTCGACATACGCAATTTGCATCTCGATCAGCGGCACCTCGCAACCGACGGACGATGGCTGTGACAGATTGGTGTAAGCAGCGAGGACGTCACAGCGCACGCCAGCCTCGGCGAGCGCCTGCTGAATGGGTTTCACGAATTCAGGTGTCGCGTCGAGTGGTGAGAGATGCGGGCGTTTTCCGGCGATCATGACGGATGGGTAGCCGAGCTTGCCCGCATGCCTGATGAAGTCGGTCAGGCTCAGGGTCGACTGGCCCCAGAAGCCGGCGTAGCTGATGGAAAAGAGGGTGGGTGTCATGGTGTGTTCGTGTTGAAAAATCCGAAATTCGAAACGGCCCGTCTGGCGGCTGAGGCCGCCGGGTTGAGCGTTTTCATGGGAGCGGTCATTTCAGTTTATGAATGGTCTTCATGGGATTTCACGGAGCTGCTCCTGCAGCCATGCTTCACGTCGGCTGGCGGTGGCGGCACGGATGGCCTTGACCGTTTCGGGTTCGACGGGTGCTGCATGGTGCTCCCACTCGCGGCGCATGTAGGTGAGGATGCCGGAGATCTGCTCATCCGTGAAGGACCCGAGTGCGGGCATGTCGAGCCGGTAGCTGCGGCCCTTCACGGAGAGCGGCCCCGTGAGTCCGTGCAGCACGATGCGCACGAGTCGCTGCTCGGAGCCGAGCACCCATTCGGAATCGACTAGCGGCGGCGCGACACCTTCAAGCCCGAGTCCGTGCGGCTGGTGGCAGGCGGCGCAAATGCCGGTGAACAACACCCTGCCAAGATCATGGCGTGCCTGCTGTGCGCTGGTGAGCGGCACGATTGGCGGCTCGGGTTTTGCTCCGAGTTTGCCTGGCCAGGTCGTCAGAGCGGTGATGCCTGGATGGTTGAGTTTTTTCAATGCCGCAGGCTCGGCCTTGAATTTAACCGGCTTGCGCGAGGTGACCTCTCGCGTTTGCAAAATGCCTTCAACGAGTCTCTGCGCATGGGCTGGATGGCTGGTGATCAGGGCCAGCAATTGCTCCACCTGCCTGCTGTTGCGCGAGGCGAAGACGCAGCGGGCCAGCGCGGCGGTAAACGGCTGCGGGCTGTCGTTTGCGAGCAAATGTTGAAGCAGCGCGAGCTCACGACCCGCCAGTCCGCTGAGGGCGGCATCCTGAAGGAAAGCGGTGTCCGGTGCGCGCGTCACCAGAGTGGCGATGGCGGCGTCGGCTGCTGCATCAGCGGCTTCGCCGAGCGTGAGTGCGAGCTGCTGTTGAACAAAGGGGGACTCCTCGCCGGTCATGGCCATGAGATTGGACAGAACCTTTGCCCGCGCTGCGCTCTTCAAAAAACTCTCGCTCACACGAACGGCCGTGGCGCGCACGTTTGCGTCGGCATCCTTCAGCGCCGTCATGGCGGTGGATTCATCGAGCTGCTTCATGCCATCAAGCGTCCACAGCGCATGAGCCCGGCCCAGTGGCGATGCGCCCATCGTTGCAAGCTGTTGCAAAGCCGGCACCACGCTGATGTCATTGCGTTCGACAAGGAGACGCTGCGCGGTCTCGCGCCACCAGCTGTTTGCATGGGACAGATGATTCACCCATTGAGCCGGCGACTCCTGGTCGAGCTTCGGTTTGCTGCTTGAAGCATGGGCTTGAGGAACGATGCGCCAGATGCGGCCGAGGTGCAGTGGCTTGTCCAGTCCACGCTCTTCGATGTAGCTGCGCAGGTAAGTCGTGAACGACTCGCGATGCTGCAACACACCGCGATACAAATCCACGACGTAGAGAGCACCTTC
>CANJVS010000321.1 GCA_947477755.1 Verrucomicrobiaceae bacterium
CGCATGCCACTCCACGGTGAGCGTGCGGCTCTGGCCATCAAAGAGGAACACGCCGCGTGAACTCCAGCGCAGGCCCTGCCAGGCGTTCAAAGCTTCGCGCGCTTTGAGAAGGGTGGGCGCGGCAGCCTTGGGCCAGCCGCTTTCCCACAAAACGTCGCCGCTGCTGGCATTGATGACACTTATTTTTTCGACCGTCGCCACACCGAGGAGATGACCATCGAGAGCCACGGCGGGCATGGGATGCTTGGAGGGGCTGTTGTTTTGAACCGCATTGGAAAAAAGCACTTCAACCTGACCTTCCGGCAGAACCTTGAGCACATTGGTTTCCGTGGCCACGATCAGCGCGCGCCCCACGGTGCCGACCGGCAGCGCCGAGCTCAGGGAAGAGGTGCTGTGTGACAGACCTGTCGTGACCGGCAGGCCGAGCACCGAGTAGCGCGCTGTGGTGATGTTTTGGCCGAGCATCCAGATTCCGTCGCCCTGCAGCCAGCGTTCGCCATCGCCGCCCCAGAGCAGCCACGGACTGCCCTGAGCGCTGCCATACATGCCGGGGTAACCATAACTCGGCAGTGCCAGTTGATTGGCGAGAATGACTTGATTGAAGCCTCCGCGGAAAGCCAGGGCTGACCGCCCGCGGCCAAAGCTGTCAACGATGAGCGAGCGGCCGGTGAGAGCTGCTGCCGCCTTGGGTTCCTCCAGTTCCAGCGGAAACGAAATGGGCGTGGTCGATGCGCTCACTTTCCATAGCAGCGTGCCATCACGGACCTGTACCACGGCGGTGCCATTGCCCCAGACCATGACCCGCTTGCTGTCAGCGCGGATGCCGCTCGTCAACCAGACCGGATGATTGACGTTTGATGCCGGGGCGTTGGCGAGCGGCGGGATGCGGCATGTCCACAGGAGCTTGCCGGTTATTTCATCCAGGGCATCCAGTCTGCCGAGAGCGACACGCCACCAGAGCACGCGCCCATCCACATGCGTGAGGCAGCCCTGCGAGCCCGGCACCACGGCGTCCGTTTTCACCTGCCAGACGAGTGCGGCATCAGACAAACTCAGGCAGCTCAGCGTCGTCTCATCGAGCACGCAAACATGCTTGTCACTGAGGCACCATTCAGACGGGTAGTTCACCTGTTCCTGACCGCTGCGTGAGACACGCACGGTGGCAGGTTGGCCGCTGATGCGCCGGTTCCAGAGCAGGCGTCCGCTTGCCCGATCCACGCTGTAGAGCCAGCCTGCTGAATCCTGCACCAGCATGAGCAGGCTGTCGGGGGTGAGCCGCCAGCGTTGAAGTTGTGCCGTTCCTTTGGGAGTAAAAATCCACGACAGTTTGCCGGGTGATGCATAACCAACTTGATTCAATGAAGTCACCGGAGGAACCGCGGCGGGCATTTCCAAAAGCCGCCGCGCCTCCGGCAGTGAGAGTGAAAGGCCATCCGGAAAATCCAGCCATGGATTCTGCGTTTTCAGGGCTTCGCGCGCTTCAGCCAGCGCGGTTTCATTGCCTTCACGCAGCGCCAGTGTGCCGCGCACCCAGGCTGTCCAGAGCCGGCGCTTCGGGTCGTGCTCGGTCTGCTCCAGTTCGCTCAAGCAGAGCCAGGCGGTGTCGTGTGAGCTGTCTGGCTCGGCCAGCACGCGCGACACACTGCGCCAGCAACTCGCCGCCAAATGACGGCGCAGAGTTTCCTGTGCCTGACCGCTCAGTTTCCAGGCGGCGGCGCGCGCGCGCATCTCACGCAGCGCCGTGCGCAGCAGGGTTTCATCCCCCGACTGAACAAGCAGGGAAGTCCAGGTGATCCAATGGGCGCGTTCGTCCGGTTGCAGGCGCACCAACCGTTCGGCAAAGGCCGTGCTTTCAGCCTGCATGTCGAGCTGCTGGGCTGCGCTCACCGCGCGCTGGATCAGTGGGGCCTCCCGGCACTTGTCCGCCAGCACTTGCAGCAGTGAGTTCCGGGCCAGATCCGGACGCTGGCCGTCGAGATACATCAGGGCCAGTCGCAGTCGCAGATCCGCCGAATCGTCCTCTTTCAAGGCGGTTACGATTTCGGTCTCCAGCGCCTTCTGCTGATCTTTCCGGCCATCCAGCACGGCGATGAGCTGACGCTGCATCTCACGCTTTCCGGCCGGCGGCAGGCTCGGGTCACTCAAGGCGGCGCGCAGCAGCTTCTCGGCGTCGGCCTGCACTTTGGATTGCATTGTTTGTTGGGCCAAAATCGAGAGATTTCCGAGACGGGCCGCATCCCAGGACTCCTTCTCTTTGGGCCACAAACGCGCGCGCTCCGCATCCAGGAACACGGAGGTTGTCTCCATCTCAGTGGCACGCTCCCAGGCCGCCGCCAGCCACGCGGCATAGCGCGCCTCGGTGTCGCCAAGAGTGCGGCACAGTTGCAGATTCTTTTCAGCACCGGCTTCATCGCCGGACTGTGCCTGCACTTTGGCCAGCAGCAGCAGGGTATCAAAATCCGGTCGTTGCGTTTCAAGCACACGTCTGGCCTCAGGCCACATCTTCTGGGCGATCAGGAACTGAGCCACCTCCATTCGCACTTCGGTTGCCACATCCGCCGGCATGGCACTCTCAAAGAGCCGCTGCATTTCGGGCTTTTTCTTCAGCAGCACATACATTTCCGCGAGTTCCTTGCGCACATCCCAGCGCTGCGCGTCATGCTTGAGAGCGCCTTCGAGCACGAGTGCGGCCTCGGCGAAGAGATTGCGTGAGCGCAACCAGCGTGCGGTTTGCAGCAGGGCCACCACACGCTGCATGGGGGTGACACGGGCGAGCAGATCATCGAGCGCGCGGTTGCCTTCATCGACCCGGCCGAGTTGCAGCAGCGTGCGGGCCCGGCGGAGTTTTAAATCGTCGCGCCCGGGCTGCTGCTTCACGCGCATGGCGAGAAACGTGAGCATGGCCTCGTCCTGGCGCAGGGTGTCGAGCAGTTCGAGCGCACGCTCCTCAATCAGTCGCGACTGCGGCAGGGTTTCGAGTGCCTTGCGCCATAGCTGAAGAGCTTCTTCACGCTGGTTCGCCGTCACCAGCAGGTCTCCGTGCGACAGCGCGACGGTCTCGGATGACGGGGCCTCTTTCCAGGCTTTTCCGGAATCGACCAGCATCTGTTTTTGCTCCGCGCCGTCCGCCGTCTGCCAGCGCAGGATCATGGCTTCCTTGCGCCGCCAATGATCCGCCGCCAGCATGTCGAGCGCCGCTTTTGCGTGAGCCGCCGCTTCGGCGCGGCGGTCATTCACCAGAGCCACGCGCGACTGCACCAGGCGGGCTTCCACCGCCTCGTCACCCTGAAGGCTGGAGAAATCGCCATCCAGCAGTGTTGCCGCGGCACTCTGGTTGAGGCCGAGTTCAAGGCAGCGCCGGGCCCAGGCCAGGCGTTGTGCGGGAGAGAAGGCCTTTTCTCTGGCCAGGGCCGTGAGCCTGCGGGTGATCAGATCCTCCCGCCCCGCCCCTTCCGCCGCTTTGATCAGTTCGCCGAGCCACTGAGTTCGCCGGGACGTCTGATCAAGGGCGATCGCCGCGTCCAGCGCCTCCAGCGCACGCGGATCATGTTTCGATTCCAGCCAATGGGCGCGGGTGTAAAGCAAGAGCGCGTTTTGCGGATGTGATGCGATGCTCTTGGTTAGGAAAGATTCAGCGCGCTCATCACCCGTCTCCACAAACAGCCGCGCCAGGACCACCTTTGCGCCCTCATCCTGCGGGAATTGGGTCAGATGCTGAGTGTAAAGCCCGATCAGGTCTGTGATCTTGCCGCCCGCCTGATACAGTTTGATCAAGGAACTCAGCGGGGCATCCGCAGCCGGATTAAAGTGAAGTGCCGTGCGCCAGGCCAGGGATGATTTGTCAAAGCTGCTGTCCGTCTGTGCCAGCAGGGGCAGTATCAACCACGCGCTGAGAAAGCTGAGGCGGCACAGTTTCATAAAGACTCAGCTCAGCAGATCAGGACGCACACGTCGAGTGCGTTCCAGGGCTTGTTGCTCGCGCCATTCGGCGATTTTGCCATGATTGCCGCTGAGCAGGATGTCCGGCACTTTCAGGCCGCGGTACTCCGCCGGTTTCGTGTAGTGAGGTGCCTCCAGCAGGCCGCTCTGACCAAAGGACTCTTCCACCGCGCTCATGTCATCGCCGAGCACTCCGGGCAGCAGGCGCACGATGGCATCCATCACGATCACGGCGGCGATGGCACCATTCGTGAGCACGTAGTCGCCGATGCTCAGTTCCTCATCCACCCAGTGATCGACCACCCGCTGATCCACACCTTCATAATGACCGGAGATGAAAATCAAATGCTCCTCCGCGCTCAAGCGGCGTGCAGCCGCCTGGTCAAAGCGAGCTCCGGCGGGCGACATCAGGATCACGCGGCTCTTTTCCGTGTGCACCCGGTCCAGTGCCTC
>CANJVS010000322.1 GCA_947477755.1 Verrucomicrobiaceae bacterium
GGGCGTGGCAGTCCGCGTGCATCGGCGATTTCAGCAGCACTGACGCGGACGGTCTCTTCGTCATAGCATTCAGCGAGGTAGCTGGCAGCAGCGATGGCTTGTTGGGCAAGTTTACCAATTTTGAGCATGGACGACGGGGGTGGCGTAATCTGCGATGGCTTGTCAGTGAGTGCACTCGATAGAGTGTTGAAAACAAAATAGGCACACTCAACGCCATGATCAGAAAGGCACCCATTCTTGAGCGCGAGCATCGCGTGCTATCACTGAATTTTCTGCTGATCAAGCTCACTCGTGGGGATCGCTAGGTTGTCGAAATAGCGCTAAATCATGGTGGCTCTCACTGCCCGTTTGCACACGGATTGAATCAATTTTGCACGCTGGTCTAACTGAGAAGATGTATCGATTGCCTATGCCGATGAGCAATCGCGCTGACCGAGTACCCATGCTGAAACACAGCCGTCATGGGCTTGGGTGGCCGTTGCGGCAAAGTCGGCCAGATAGCCACGCTCATATTTGGGGGTTGGCCATGTGTGCGAACGTGTGGAGAGATCAGCGTGCAAGTGGATGGTGCCTTTGAGCAGATCGAACTCGATTTCATCGCCATCCTGAATCGCAGCGATGGGGCCTCCAACCGCTGCTTCCGGAGAGCAATGAATGCCCATGACGCCGTGTGAGACCCCTGAGACGCGGCCATCAGAAAGGAAGGCAACTTTACCATCAAGCTCAGGCACGGCCAGTGCGGCACTGGCGACGAGTAGCTCTGGCATTCCTGCTGCGATCGGGCCCACACCGCGAAGGACGACAAAATGCCCCGGCTTGATGCGGCCCTGTGCTGCGGCATCAGAGACATCTTTGACGCGATCAAAGCAGATAGCCCGACCAGTGAACTGCGGATTCAATCTGGATGACACTTTAAAGACCATTCCATGTGGAGCCAAATTTCCAAAGCATACTTGGAGATCGGCATAATCTTTGTAGGGCTTGCCAAGAGGGGCGATGAGTTCCTGGGCCTCAGGCACATCCTGGCAGTGCTCCACGTTTTCCGCCAGTGTCCGGCCGGTCACTGTCATGCACGAACCATCGAGCAGGCCCGCTTTGAGTAAATGTTTCATCAACATGGCCGTGCCACCGAGTCGATGCAGATCAGCCATGGTGCCGCGTCCGCGCGGAGCAAAGTTACAATACACGGGAGTGCGGCGGCAGATGGCCTGAACATCACGCAGAGTGAAATCAACACGCGCCTCATGGGCCAGCGCCAGAATATGCAGGACCCCATTGGTAGAACCTCCCATGGCCGCGATGGCGATCATGGCATTACTAATCGCGGCTTTTGTCAGGATATCACGCGGACGCAGATTCATTTCCAGCAGTCGACGCATTGCGCTACCCACGCGGAGACAGTCACCGGCTTTGGCTTCATCCTGTGAGGGGATGGATGACGTGTCAGGAAGGCTCAACCCCATCGCCTCGAGAGCGATGCCCCAGGTATTGAAGGATGCGGCGATTCCGCAACCGCCTGCACCGGGACAAGCGGCGCGGATGATCTTCTCCGATTCCTCAACAGTCATGGTGCCACTGTTGGCCTGAGCTTGGGAATCGTAGGAATCCAGAATAGTGACCGGCCGGCCCTGGTAACAGCCTGGAAGAATGCTGCCGCCATTCACGATCAGGCCGGGACAGTTCATGCGAGCCAGCGCCATTGCAAAAGCTGGACCATTTTTATCGCAGTGATGCAAGCCGATCATGCCATCATAGCGATGGGAGCTGCAAACCATCTCGGCACCGTTGGCCATCAAGTTGCGCGATACCAATGATGCAGCGCCTCCCTCGTGACCTTGGGTGATGTTGTCACTGACAGGACTGACGCCAAAGGGAAAGCCAATCAATCCAGAATCATGACAACCTTTCTGGATGAGTTTTGCCAACTCATGCGCTCGTAGATTGCAGATATTGCCGTCAAGCAGGGGGGTGGCGATGCCAATCTGGGGCTTGTCAAAATCAGCCTCCTGAAATCCAAGCCCCCAGTAGAAGGACTTTACTCCACGCTGCCAACCGTGGGTGAGTGAGGTTGAGTTCCAGTTCAGTTGTTTTGCCATAGTGGGGGACTGTAGCATTTCATGCTTGAGCGCCAACGCAAAAACTCCCGATCAGGAGAACTGATCGGGAGTTGAGATGAAGGAATCAGTAATGATCCCGACGAATTAGAAGGTCACGCCAAGTTTCACGCCACCGAAGAATTCACTGTCAGTGGTGTTGTTGAAGTGACGGGTTGTGAGGGACATGTTGTAAGCGATGTAAGGCGTCAGAGTAGCCGTCTTCGTCAGCTTGATTGGAGCCGAAAGAGAAGGGATGACGTGAGTCAGACCGCTCTGGTGGCTTGGGGCGCCATTTGCAGGGATTGCGGTGTAATAGTTGGTGAAACCATAACCCATCTTCACGGCAGGCACGAGGCTCATCCAGGAAGTGACAGCAATCGGAGCATCAGCACCAACTTCAGCATAAGTAGCACCGATGGTGAAGTCGTTGTAGAAACCGCCGTAGAGGTTCACCGGGCCGACCGTGGTCGACACTGTTAGGCCAACTTCTTCCACACCAGTGACGTTCAGTTCACCAGCACCATTGGGCTTCCCGCCATTGGTTCCAGAGAATGAATCGAAGAACTCATAGTGGGTGTAAACCAGACCGAACTTGGCGAAACCGGCGTCATAAGTGAGGGACGTGGTCAGATCGAGTTCAGAGTAGGCAAAGGAACCCTTGCCTTTTGGGAGGCCCGCTCCATACGGGGTATCAACCGTGGTGGTGTAGAGGCCACCGAAGCCCAAAGCGAGTTTCTCGGTGAGAGGAACGCTCATGCTGAGGCCGGCCCAGACGGTGTTGTCAGCGAACCAGAGGCCGCGGAAGTAATAACGGGAGTCGTAACCGACTTCCAAGGTTGCTCCAAGAGTGTCAAACAGCGCGCCGTCTTCCTCGATTGGAGGGACAACAGCTTTGCCGCTTTTACCGCTAGGGGCGGAGGTTCCAGCGAATGCGTTCAGGCTCGCGCAGGCGGCCAAAACCAGTGCTGATTTCGTGATGACAGATGTCATGCTTTTCAATTTCATGATGGTCGATTTGTTTTTGTTTTGTTGATGGGAATCGGCCCGGGAGACCTTTTACCAAATGTATTATCAGCAATTTCCATGCCAACTTCGGCGGCCTGAAAATGGCGGTTTAAAACTCGTGAGAATTTTAACGGATATTAATATTACATTATTTATCGTGTGTGCAACTCGCTTTCAATGTTGAACCGATTACGCCTTTCTTTTCACGGTTGATTGGGATGACCTATCCGCTGATTTGGGCATTGCCGGCGATTTCTTATTCCGCAACCATTTGGCAAACAAAAACTCCCGACCAGGAGCACTGGTCGGGAGTTTGAAGGAAGGAATCAGAGACGATTCCGACGAATTAGAAGGTCACACCGAGCTTCACGCCGCCGAAGAACTCGCTGTCTGTGGCGTTGTTGAAGTGACGAGTCGTCAACGACATGTTGTAAGCGATGTAAGGCGTCAGAGTAGCCGTCTTCGTCAGCTTGATTGGAGCCGAAAGAGAAGGGATGACGTGAGTCAGACCGCTCTGGTGGCTTGGGCCGTTGGCGGCACCGTTCGACGGAATGGCGGTGTAATAGTTAGTGAAGCCATAACCCATCTTCACGGCTGGCACGAGGCTCATCCAGGAAGTGATTTCAATCGGAGCGTCAGCACCGATTTCAGCATAGGATGCGCCGATGGTGAGGTCATAGTAGTAGCCACCATAGACATTCACCGGGCCAACGGTGCTTGCCACGGTCAGGCCGACTTCATTAGCGCCGCTGATATTCAGCTCACCAGCTCCTCTCGGAGAGCCGGCATTGGTGCCAGAGTTTCCATTGAGGAATTCATAGTGGGTGTAAACCAGACCGAACTTGGCAAAACCAGCGTCATAAGTGAGGGACGTGGAGAGGTCGAGTTCAGAATAGTCGAAGGAACCCTTACCCTTTGGGCCCAGAAGTCCAGTGTTGACTGTGGTGCCGGCGGTGGTGGTGTAGAGTGCACCAAAACCAAGGGAAAGCTGCTCCGTGAGAGGAACGCTCAGGCTGAGGCCAGCCCAGACGGTGTTGTCAGCGAAATAACGGCCGCGGAAGTAGTAGCGGGAATCGTAGCCGGTTTCCATGCTAGCACCGAGGGTGTCAAGCAGTGCGCCGTCCTCCTCGATTGGGGGGACAACAGCTTTGCCGCTTTTACCGCTAGGAGCGGAGGTTCCGGCGAATGCGTTCAGGCTCGCGCAAGCGGCCAAAACCAGCGCTGACTTCGTGATGACAGATGTCATGCTTTTCAATTTCATGATGGTCGATTTAGGTTGGTTGATTTA
>CANJVS010000323.1 GCA_947477755.1 Verrucomicrobiaceae bacterium
GGTCAACGGGCCCAGATGGGGTGACTGCTGCCTCACCTATTGAGTGAGCTTCCACGGGGATGTTTTTACGCACCATCAGCCCATTCTATGCGCCTTCACGGCAATCTGTCATCTTTCCCATTCACGCTTTTAGGTTTATGTTTGTTTGGGATGGTCATCAGGCATGGTTTGAGGGAAAGCTCCTTCATTCAACGCTGATCTACCTGACACGCGATGCTCCTAACGCTGAACGTGGCGTGTCCGGAGAATGCAAGCTCACGCCATCAATCACCAACCAAACGCATCCGCCGCCGCCATGAAATCCGCTCTTCTCATCTTCTCCACCCTGCTGCTGGCTCCGCTGACAGCGCTGCATGCCGGAGACAAACCGCTTCTGGAAAAGACCAGCGTCTTCACCTCAGGACTCAACGGCATTTCACGCTTCCGCATTCCGGGCATCGTCGTGACGGGGAAGGGCACGGTGCTGGCTTATTGCGAAGCGCGGAAGAGCAGCGCGGCAGACTGGGGTGAGATCGAGATTCATGCACGCCGCTCCACGGATGGCGGCAGGACATGGCAGGACTCGCGGCAAATCGCGCACACGGGTGAGCGTGTGGAAGGAAATCCACACAAGAAGGATGGCGGCGAGCATGAGCAGACGGTGAACAATCCCGTCGCCATCGTGGATCGTGATACGGGAGCCATCGAGTTTCTATACTGCATCAACTACGCGCGCTGCTTTTCCATGCGCAGCACGGACGACGGAGTGACGTGGAGCAAACCCGTGGAGATCACGGCCAGCTTTGAACCCTTCCGCAAACATTATGACTGGAAGGTCATTGCCACCGGCCCTGGGCATGGCATTCAACTCAGAGGCGGCAGGCTCGTCGTACCCATCTGGCTTGCGTATGGCAAGGCCGGCGATCATTCACCCTCCGCTGCCGCCACGATCTTCAGCGATGATCACGGCAAGACCTGGCAGGCCGGTGATCTCGCGCTGCCAAACGAGGGCGAGTTCCGACATCCGAATGAAACCATGCTGGCCGAATTGTCCGATGGCCGCGTGATGCTTGTTACGCGCAGCGCTTCGGATGCTTCACGCAAGCTCATCACGATCAGTCCTGATGGCGCACAGAATTGGACGAAGCCGGTGTTTCACCAGCAACTCTGGGAACCCATTTGCATGGCCAGCATCGTCGCGCACCCCTCGAAACCCGGCACCCTCATCTTCTCCAATCCGCACACCCTGAAGCTCGACAAAGAAGGCAAGGAAATCCCCGCAGGCCGGGGCAAGCGCGAAAACCTCAGCATCAAGCTCAGCCGTGACGATGGCCGGACCTGGCCTGTGAGTAAAACCCTCGAATCCGGCGCAAGCGCCTACAGCGATCTAGCCGTGCTTCCTGACGGCACCGTGCTCTGCCTTTATGAGACAAGCCCCATCATCTGCGCGCGCTTCAATCTCGAATGGTTGACGACGGCGGATGTGAAGTGAAACCGGGAGGTGATCGTCCCGCTGGTCACTTTGCTGGGTGCGATAAATTTCCGGCAAGCGACGGGCCGTTTGGCGCGTTTAAAATTGGTCCGACCAATCTAAAATTCATGTCCCCGATTCACCGCCGCCATTTCCTGCAGAGTTTCAGCGGAGCCGCGCTGGCCTCGCTGCTTCATCGTGATGCCGCCGCCGCGAGTCCGCTTTCGCCGAAAGGCGGGCACCACACAGCAAAGGCGAAACGTGTCATCCAGATCTTCTGCCCGGGAGGCATGAGCCATGTGGATACTTTTGATTACAAGCCGGAGCTGATCAAGCGCGCGGGCAAACCCTTCGATCCCGATGGCAAGCTGCAGTTCTTTGCCTCCAAGCCGGGCAACTGCCAGCCGAGCTTTTATCCATTCAAGCAGCATGGCGAGTGCGGACGCTGGATCAGCGGATTGTTTCCCAAACTCGCCATGCACGCCGATGACATGGCCTTCATATACTCGATGCAGAGCAAGACGGCGCTGCACGGTCCGGGCTGCTTCATGATGAACACCGGTCAGACCATGCCCGGCTTTCCGAGCATGGGCGCATGGGTCACCTATGGTCTCGGCAGCGAGAGCGACAATCTGCCCGCCTTCGTCGTGCTGCCTGATCCGCGCGGACTGCCGCCCGGCGGGCCGATCAACTGGGGCGCTGGTTTCCTTCCGGCGGTGCATCAGGCCACCGCGCTGGACACCTCAAACAGCGAGCAGCCCATCGCTGATCTTTTCCCGCCGAAGGACTTCAGCGGCACGGGTCGCTTGCAGGACCGGCAGACGCTGGCCTTCCTGCAAAAACTCAATCGCCAGCACGCCGCACAGCGCAGCGCCAACACCGAACTCGATGCCCGGATCGCCGCGTATGAAATGGCCGCGCGACTTCAACTCAGTGCGCCCGAGGTCACCAATCTCAGCGGTGAAACCGATCTCACCAAAAAGCTATACGCCATTGATGATCCCGAGATCGGCCCCTTTGGCCGTCAGTGCCTGATGGCCCGCCGGCTTGCTGAGCGCGGTGTGCGGTTCATTCAAATCTACTGCGGTGCCGAAAACACCACGGCGAAAAAAATCCGCCCGAACTGGGACAGTCACGAAGATCTCATCCGCGATCATGGCTACTGGGGCGCGGTGCTCGACACCGGCGCGAGCGCCCTGCTCGCCGACCTCAAATTGCGTGGTCTGCTTGAAGACACACTCGTCATCTGCACCACCGAATTCGGCCGGCAGCCCGCCGCGCAGGGGGCGGGCAAGGGGCGTGACCACAATGCCGGAGCCTTCACCGCCTGGATGGCCGGTGGCGGCATCGCGGGTGGCGTTGGTTATGGCAGCACGGATGAGCTTGGCTTCAAAGCGGTCGAAAACATCACTCATAGTTATGAACTCCACGCCACCGCGCTTCACCTGCTCGGTATTGATCACGAAAAACTCACCTTCTACCACAACGGACTCCAGCAGCGCCTCACCGGTCTTGAAGGACATGGCGTGATCAGGGAACTGCTGGCGTAAGCGCCTGGCTGCATCTCCGGCAGAACGGTTGAGGGCAGATGCAGCAACTCTTTCCGCCTAACTTTTGCCGGAATCAAATCCATGCCCGCCAATCGCCTGTGAGATGGGTGATGAGTGCGTGATTCGGTAGATTGCGTCCCACTGTCCGTATTCAAAAGGCCCTGCGAATTCGAATTCCTGTAGATCCATGAAACGGCACCTCTTTTATCTCCTGCTTCTCACCGGCAATCTGCACGCGCAGCTCGCCAATCAACCGCCGCCACCTCAATGGCTCAGTGTCAGTGGAGGTTCTGCGGAAAAGCCTTCGGTCATCGAGAAGCGGTTCAATCATCAGGGATCGCTTTTGAAAGCCATTCTACTCGTGGCGAGTGACACCGATGTGGTGGTGCGGGTGAATGACCGTGAACTGGGTCAGGTGCCCGCAGGGAAGGGGAAGCCGGCGGTGAGTCTGGATGTCACCTCATTCATCAAGACCGGCGAGAATGTGCTGACGCTGGCAGCGCGCATGCCACGCATCGCGGCACTCATTGAGTTGAATGGCGATCTCGCGCAGGTGCGCTGGATCACCAGTGACTCGAGTTGGGCCGCGCCCGGTGGCAAAGTGACCGTGCAGGAGGCCGTGGATGCTGATCCTGCGGCGAACCCGTTCGACATGAAGAAGACGTTTGATGCCTACAATTCATGGCAGCTCGCCAAGCCGGGCGCGCAGAGTCAGGCCACGGATCCGGCGACCTTCACTCTGCCGCCGGGATTCAAGGCGGAGCTGATCCGCTCGGCGCAAGCCGGCGAGGATTCGTGGGTGGCGATGGCCTTTGATCCGCAGGGTCGTGTCACGCTGGCCAGGGAGAAGAAGGGGCTGCTGCGGCTCGATCCCAAAGACAAGTCCATGCGCGAGATCGAAGGCACGCTGCTGGAATGCCGGGGGTTGTTGTATGCGCACGGTGTCCTTTATGCGAATGCCAACAACAGCAAGGGCCTCTACCGGCTGCGTGATGCGGATGGCGACGGCAGCTTTGAAGACAAGCACGAACTCATGCACAGCGAAGGTGGCGTGGGACACGGGCGCAATCACATCAAGCTCGGTCCTGATGGCCGGATATGGGTGGTGCACGGCAACAATGTGCTGCTGCCAAGTCCGCTCGCGGAAAGCTCACCGCTGCGGAATTACGCGGGCGATCAAGTGCTGCCAAATCCGTGGGATGGCAGCATGTTTGATGGCACGGTGGAACTGCCCGCCGGTCATGTGATCGCCTATGATCCCAAAGATGGCGGCATCGAACTGATCGCGGGTGGTTTGCGCAATCCGCTCGACAGCGCTTTCAATCGCGATGGCGAATTGTTCACCTTTGATGCCGACATGGAGCGGGATGTGGGCAC
>CANJVS010000324.1 GCA_947477755.1 Verrucomicrobiaceae bacterium
CAGCGGTGGCCTGGCGCTCACGATGACTCAAACCACCACCGGTCGCGAACTCGGACTCTTCACCACCCATCAAACCCCGTGGCTCCAGCAAGCGCGACTGCTGCCGCCGACCGGAACCGATCTGCCAGCTCAGTATTACTCCGGCGACGGCCTAACATTTGATGGCAAAACCATCATGGTGGGGGACCGGCGCCACGGAGGCTGGCCCATCGCTTACGACCTGCATGGCAAGATTTGGGTGGGCACTGAAATTCGCGATAAAACCCAAAACCAAAATGTGCCCGCATCCTTCGCTGCCAGGGGCGACACCTGCGTGCTCGTGCTCGGCAATTCCTTTCTGGTCTGGACGCGTCAGGCCGGTGTCTGGCAGTACAACCAGAATATCATTCCAGGAATCAATGGCTTTCGCGACCGCCCGGAAAACCTGACATCAAGCGCGCTCAGCGCTGACACGGCGGTCATCGGCAGTCGCTTTTCTTCGGCTCGTTTTGGCATGGTCTCGATGCATTACCTGCCGCAGATGCTCGCTTATGAGGGGCCTTCATCCGCAGTCGGGAGGATTCTCTCCAATGGCCTCACCCTGGATGTCGGCGAGGTCGCCGTCGGTGCGGACACGAACATCCGCCTGACATTGCAAAACAATGGAAGCATGGCCTGGTCGGTCACACCTGCCACCATCTCTTTCCGGCAGCCTCTCTCAAACGCCAACGTGCTTTTTGACGGCCTGAGTCAGACACCCGTTTCCCCGAATGGCAGCACGCCGCTGATTTTGAAAATCCGGCCCGCTCAAGCCGGCCAACAAACGATGATACTGGACATCGCCACCACGGCGGGCACTCAAGTGCTCACATCGGTCTCCGTCCGGTTCAATGCCGTTGCTCAGGCCGCTCTTCCCGGTGAACCCCCACTGGTTTCACCGCAATTGATCGCCCTCGGCAAGCCGATGGTCCTGCGCGCGCCGGATGCGGTCAGCCGCAGCCTGCGCTTTCAATGGTTCAAAGAAGGCCGCCTGCTGAGCGGAGAAACGCAGCCCTTCCTATTCAATCCAGCGGTGACCTCAGCCACGGCGGGCACTTACGAATTGGAAATCACCGATAGCAGCAACGCCCGTCTCCGGATCAAAGACATCCTGGTGGGTGTTTATGAACCTAAGAGTGGGTCCCTCTCCCTGCGGCGCGACCAAGCAATCACCCTCAGCGTGCGTGCCTGGGGACCGGGGATCCAGTTTCAGTGGCTCAACGGCCAGGACACACCTTTCATTCGTGGTTCCCACACACCGACGCTGCAAGTGACGCGCGCGGATCATGCACCCAGTTTTGTCAGCGCTGCTTTGATTCTTGGCACCACACTGGTGGTGCCGTGGCAGTGGGATGTCACACTCGTCCCCTACCCGGAAATCACCTCCGCGTCCCCGCTGGTTTTCGTCCACAACGTGGCATTAGGAATCGCGGATCCGCAGGTTACGAGCACCGGCCCGCTTCCAGTCACAAGCTTTACCGCCAGTGGTTTACCTCCCGGAATCAAGCTGGACGGAACCTCCGGGGCCTTCACCGGAACTCCCACAGCTCAGGGCACGTTTATCACCAGCCTAACCGGTTATGCTGCGGATCATCAGTCGCACAGCATTCAGACGGTGATCCGTGTGGTCGGATCGATGGATGAACTTGGCTACGCGAGCGGCTCCCTGGCGGGTAAGGTCGGCTATGTCGATGCCGACATCTCTCCCCTTCCGGGACACTCCCTTTCAGGTCTCATGCGGCTCCAGGTTTCCAGCACGGGCAGTCTCTCCGGCACCTGGCTCGTTCGTGATCAGCGGTTGTCCTTCCAGGGGCAACTCAGCCAGAGCGGCGATTCACTGACCCGCAGCTTTGGTTTCAAGCTGCCGGGGATTCCCGGGTTTAAGGGCTTTGAATGCCGGCTCAATCAGCAGTATCCCCAGGTCTACATCGAGCTCTTCATGACCGCCACGGATGCCATGGGCAACACCTATGATTCACGTCATGAACTCTACCCTGTGGCCCCTGCCACCATGGCAAACCGGGATTTGTATGCAGGCCGTTTCAGCGCACTCCTGACGAGAGACCGGTCACCGGGCGATCCGCGACCCGAGACGGCTGAGGGATCCGGATTCATGTCCTTCACCATCGATTCAGCCATGCAGTCCACGGGTGCCGGCAGCCTTCCTGACGGCACGGGCTTCACCACGTCAGGCGTCGTTCTCGATGGAGGAATGGGCATCCTGATGACCTCATATCAATCACCGGGTGACTGGCTCGCCGCCACTCTGTATCGTCAGGACAATGACACCATCACAGGCACCGCAGACTGGAACCGTGCGCCGAGGCCAGGTAATCGTCTTTACCCGAACGGACTGCGCGATCCAACCATCCAGGTCAGCGCGGCCCGCTACTTTCCACCTGCCACTGGCATGACCCTGCTGCCCGCGCTCGATCCGACCAAAGGCAGTGCCTTGCTCACTTTGAATGAAAACGGCAGCACCAGTGCCAGGCTCAATCCCTTCCGTCTCACCCCGCAACACACCGCGCTCTTCCCCGCACCAAACGCCAGCAAGCTCCGGCTTAGTTTCTACTCGCCCACCGGCTTCTTCACCGGCCAGTTCACGTTTGATGACCTTATTCCAGGCAGCCTCACTCAACGAGTGCAGCGCACCTCCACCTTCCGTGGCATGGTCGTCCCCGGATTCAATCGCGGCGAGGGATTCTTCCTTCTGCCTCAGCTTCCAGATTCATCCGCCACACCACCGACCACGAGCGCCAATTCACCCATCCTTTCCGGCAAAGTCAGCATCACCCAGGACAGCGGCGAGTGAGCTTTCTCACTTGTTGAGCAGCACCCGCAACTCGCCGGAATGGACCTCAAGCTGCTGGATGCCTGAGAGGAAGCGTTGCAAGCCGGGATCGCTCTCAATGTTCCTGGCGATGAGATCCACGCCCTTGAGATCAGCAAGCCAGGCATTCGGCAGGGAGATGCCGCCCAGGCTCACATCATCAAGAACAAAGGACAGCTTCTGGCCTGGGTTCATGCTGGCACCGAAGGTCATTCTCATGAGCACTTTCTGCCCGGCGAGAAGGGGAAAGTCCTCCGGCGCTGTGAGGATGACGACCGCAGAAACCGTGCCTTCATCAAAGTTCACCTTCACGCTCTCACCGAGGTTCTGACTGGCCAGATACGCATTGACCTCACGTTCGGTGATCACAAGGGTTCGCCTGGCGATTTCAGGATCTTGAGACCGTGCCGAGGCTGGTTTCGAAAGCACCTGCAGCTTGCCATCAAAGGCCTCTCTCTCCCTGGCCGTGAGCGTGGTCGGCTTCATCGGCGATGGATAAAGCGTGTGCTTCACCCACCAGGCGGTGGTGGCGACAGCCGCGCCACCGGTCACCAGAATAACTCCAAGGATGATCAGAATGACTTTACGGGTCGAAAGTCCAGACGGGGCGCTTGAGACTGGGGTAGATGATGTTTCCACGGCTGGTGTGTTTGATGGGTTGGGGCCGGGAGTATTCAATCCGCTTCCATTCACCGCAAACAATCTCCTCGCCAGATCTCCCGGCATGCGGGAGGTCATCGGCGCATCACTCGCCACGCAGATCGTAACAAATCACCCGCGTGCCGCTTTTTCGATCCAGTCCTTCGGCCTGCTGTCTCACATAAAGCAGGCCGTGGCTGAGGGCGGGGAGACTCCAGGTGTTGAGGGCATAAAAGAGCTGGGAGCGGATGATCTCCTCACAGCCTTGGGGGGTGAGCTTGAGCCAGTGCAGGCTGCCGATTTCACCGAGGCAGAGCACGGCTCCGTCGGCTCGCAGCATGCTGGCGCGCAGGATGCTGAGGCGCACGGGTTTGCTGCGACCTTGAGCCGTGGCAAAGGCGGCGTCTTCCCACTCGACATTCTTGCTCCACACCTCCGCGCCGGTGTCGGCATTCACGCAGACGAGGCGGGAGTTGTTTTCGCGTTCGCCATCGATGGCATAAAGGTGACCGTCTTGATAAATGGGCGTCATCCAGTGGCAGGCAATCTTGGTGCTGTGCCAGACTTCCTTCGCCTTGAAGCTGGTGTCATACTCCACCATGACACCGCCGTGCGGACGATTCTTGGGATAGACGGTGCTGATGAAAGCGCGGTTCTTTTCTGCAATCACGACAGGGCTGCTGCCGGTGGACTGGATGTACTCTTCATCACGCCAGGAGAAACGGTCATGCACCGTGCCAGTCACTGGATCAATGCACAGCAAGCCGCCAATGGCGGGATCACTTTCACCACCGGCATAGATGAGCACCTTGGTCTGGCCGTGCAGTTTTGCAGGCACCGGGGAAGCATAACTGGCTCCCCATTCATCGACGACTTTCCATTTCACCTC
>CANJVS010000325.1 GCA_947477755.1 Verrucomicrobiaceae bacterium
ACATCTCCAGCGGCACCCCTGCCCCGCCATTGGGCAAAGCCATTCGCGTGCCCTTGCGCTGCATCAGGGATCTCAGCGCGGGCACGCTTGAACGCTGGCGTGCCGGGCGTTCCAGCTCCGCCTTCACGAGCGTGCGTGATTTCTGCGAGCGCGTGCGCCCGGAAGGCCATGAGGTGCTGAACCTCATCCGAGCCGGGGCCTTTGATTCCCTCGGCGGCACCCGAACTGAGCAGTTCTGGCGCTGCCTGCATTCTTCGCGTGATGTGAATACCGGGGCTGACTGGTTGTTTCGTGACGCACGCGAAGATGACATCCGCGCCACCTTCCGCGCGGAGCCCACCCTGCTGCAAAGGCTGCATGACGAGATGGACCTCTTCGGCTACACCGTCAGCGGCCACCCGCTCGATCTGCACCCGCAGATCGCCTGGCAGACTTACTGCCCGATTGCCGATCTTCATCGTTACACTAATCAACGTGTCACCGTCTGCGGCCTCATCATCGTCAGTCGCAGTCATTTGCAGCAGGACGGCCAGCCCATGAAATTCATCTCCATCTGCGACCGCAGCGGCATCGTCGAATGCGAGATCTTCGCCACGGCCTACCGCCTCCACGGACTGAACACCGTGCGCTATCCCATCGTGCAGGTGACAGGTGAAGTGCGCCCCTTTGACAATCTCCAGGGCTTCACGCTGGAGGTGCTGCGGGTGGAGAAAGCGCGATCATGAAATGGGGCCGACCGCCCACATCCGCCGCGCCCAGGCCGCCGCTTCACGGACCTGCGCCGCCTCGGTTTTCACCTCGGCACGAATGCGCGCATGAAGCCTGCGGTAATCGTTCAGGACCCTCAGCGCATCCTCACCCATCTCCCGGCCGGCAAAGAGTTCCGGGGCGGATACGGCAAAGTTCAGGCTTAGCTGCACGCCCTCGTCATGCACCCCGGCACCCAGTTCATAATTGGTTAGCAGCAGCCTCCGCTTCGGGTTCGTGACAAGACCGCAGGAATCCAGAAACCAGGTGGGTGATGCCGTGGTGTCGGCATGGAGCAGCACCATGAGCTTCTTCTCCATGCGCCAGAGATCCCGCAGCGTCTCCTCCGTGATGCCGAGTGTGCGCAGATGCACCAGCGTCTGGAGAAAGGTCAGATAGGCTGCAGGATAACCCGCCCCGTCAAAGGCCGGCAACTCAAAGCGCGACTGCAGGCCGGAAAGATACACCGCGGACCGGTTCAGAGCTTTGGCAAGATCGGCGAAGGTGTGCATGGGGTGGGGCTGTAACCTGCGGAATGCAGAAACGCAATCCAGTGGAGAAAACGCCCGCATGATCATGGACAGCGGAATGCCCGGGCAGAGGAATAAGGGGGCATAGATTTGGGGGTTCGAGTTCAGTTTATTGAACCAATGCCAGCAGTTTTTTCATTCACCAGCCCATCGATGTCTCCGGGCTTATAGAGCTGATTTGAAAAAGATTTCCTGCCGGTGGTCATCGAGAAAATGGCGTTGATCAGGATTGCATCGGCCAGCGCAAACGGACCGTTCACTCCACGACCAAAGAGATGATCGATGGATGGCGTCTGCAAAAACCCTTGAGGCAGGCTCATGAGGCATCACGTCCGGCAAGGTGTCAGCTCGTGGCGGCGTTTTCTGCGACCACCCATGTTTCGTTCCCTTCTCCAACTTTGTTTCCTGTGCATCGCACTCCAGGCCGCGCTGACCTCCGCCGCTGCATCGACAGACAGGCCGCCCAATATTGTCATCATTTATGCGGACGACCTTGGCTACGGCGATCTCGGCTGTTACGGGCATCCGACGATTCGCACGCCGAATCTTGATCGCATGGCGGCCGAGGGGATGCGCTTCACGCAGTTCTACTCAGCGGCAGAAGTTTGCACGCCAAGCCGTGCAGCCCTGCTGACAGGGCGCTACCCGATCCGCAGCGGCATGTGCCACGATCAGGTGCGCGTGCTGCGTAACAACTCCACCGGCGGACTGCCAGACGTGGAAGTAACCCTCGCTGAACAACTCAAGGAACAGGGCTATCGGACGGCATGCATCGGCAAATGGCATCTCGGTGTGTGGTCGAACGATCCAAAACATCATCCGCAGCATCATGGGTTTGATGTTCACTTTGGCCTGCCTCACTAGAACGACATGAACCCGAGTGCCGGCAATCCGAAAATGGCCAATGCGCTGGCTGAGCAGATGGCGGCGTATTGGAATGCACCGCTGTATCGCGGTCTGAAACTGGTGGAGCAACCGGCGGATCAGACAACCCTGACGCGCCGCTACACCGAGGAGGCGGTGAAGTTTATCACGGAAGGAAAAGACAAGCCGTTCTTCCTCTACTTCCCGCACACGTTTCCGCACACACCGCTGTTTGCCTCGCCCGATTTCAAGGGCAAAAGTGTACGCGGTCTGTATGGCGATGTGGTGGAGGAACTCGATTGGAGCGTCGGTCGCGTGCTTGATGCATTGCGCAATCAGGGGCTGGCCGACAACACGCTCGTCATTTTCAGCAGCGACAACGGCCCCTGGTTGCTGATGGGGGAAACCGGCGGATGCGCCGGCCTGCTGCGCGAAGGCAAGGGCAGCACCTGGGAAGGCGGCATGAGAGTGCCCGGCCTGGCCTGGTGGCCCGGGAAGATCAAGCCTTCCGTGTGCCGCGATGTGGCATGCACGATGGATCTCTTCACGACCTGTGCAAAACTTGGCGGTGCCGCGATCCCGCAGGATCGCGCGGTGGATGGCAGGGACATCACGCCGCTGCTCTTTGGCACGGGCGGGGTTGAGCGCGACATCTTCTGCTACTACCGCGGCCAGCGCCTCTACGCCGCGCGGGTTGGAGCCTGGAAGGCGCACTTCATCACCCAGCCTGCCTATGGCCCTGAAAAACCGGTGACGCATGAGGTGCCCGAGTTGTACAACCTGGAGGAAGATCCCGGCGAGATCCGAAACGTGGCGGCCATGCACCCTGACATCATCACGCAAATCCAAACGGCAGTGGCCAAACACTGTGCAACCGTGAAGTCCGCACCTAACCAACTGGAGGGAACAATCGCCCCCTGAGATTCACCCCGGCGTGAGTTGACTCACGGCGGGGTCGCCTGCAGCAGGACACGACCTGAATTCTTGGGTGAAGTGGCCAGGGTTTTCCCCATTTCGGGTAGTTCAGGCATGAGGAAGAAACCGCAGCCAAACATGCCCGAGGCGCTGTTCACAATCTGCCCCTGAAAAATCACGGCGCGGTTCAGGGCAGTGGTCGGGCCCGGCAGGATGAACTGACCGGAGAATGCTCCCGTGACAGTGGTGGTGATCTTACCGCTGACACCTGCGATACTGGTTGTGGTGCGATCGATGCGTGAACCGACCGAACCGTTGATCTCTTCCCATGCATCATTCTAGCCGATGTAATTGCCAATGATGGCCGGTGAAAGCGGAGCGATCTCAATGTCAAAGGCCAGCGTATTGCTTGTGCCGGCGACATTGCTGGCACTGATGGTCAGGTGATACGTTCTGCCAAGAGTGGGGCGGCCGCTAATCACGCCGGTCGCGTTGTTCATCACAAGCCCGGCAGGCATGTCAGTAACCTTGTAGATGACTGGGAAATTCATGGTGGAAATCGCCAGCTCATAATCATCTCCAACTAAGTTACTCGTACAGCCTGATGCAGAATCACCCAACCAACTCTGCGTAAACAGGCGTTTTTATGTCAACTATCGCGCCGGCTTCAGGCGGCATGATCAACGGGCCGGTAATCCGGCAAACACGCCCTCAGCAAACGTACACGGTGGGTGATCATCTTGGCGTGATCTTAAGAACCAGCGGGCGATGATCGCTGGCTTTGTCAAAGTCGCGCGCGCTGTAAATGCGGGCTTTCCTCAGATCGATCAAGGGACGCAGGGCGCGGCTGCTGAAAAGAAAATCGAGTCGTGAATAGACATCCGCCGAGTCCCAGAAATGGGTCCACACAAGTCCGTCGGCATCATGCAGGGGAAGATCAATCATGTAGTTTTCTGCGGCTCGGCTGCCAATGATTTCAGCGATTGCAGGCTCATTGCGATGCTCGTTGAAATCGCCGTAGCAGAGCAACTTCACCTTCTCATCCTGAACAAAGATGGAGTCGAGGTGCGAGCGCAGCAGGTGGGCCTCATTGCGGCGCATGATGGATTCATCCACTCCGGGAATGGCACGTTTCGATTTCAAATGAACACCGACAAAGCGCACTTGGAGACCCGGCCGCAACTCAACCGTGGCATCCAGAATGCCGCGCTGCATTGGGAATGTCTGGTCGCCGATCTGGTACTTGAGATCTTTTTTCGAATGGCTCGCCGTGATGGGAAAGCGGGACAGCAGAGCGAG
>CANJVS010000326.1 GCA_947477755.1 Verrucomicrobiaceae bacterium
CGATCGTCGGCGGTCAGTTCACGCCGCCTGCCTTGTTGCTTGGTCTAACGAGTGGCACGGACAATGCCGCGCTCAGCTTTGAGCAGGGTGGCATTGGTGCCGCTGACCGGATTCCAAACGTCAATGTGAGTGTGCAAACCGGCAACAAGGTGACCGTCAGCGCACCCAATCCGGCGCTCGTCAAACTGACACCCGTCGCGACCACCGGCCTCTTCTCCGGCAGCTTTGAGCTGAAGGATGAGAATCCGATCACGGCGATTGTGAATGCTGATGAATTGACCCGCTCTCCTGCATTCCAGGGCCTGATCGTTCCGGTCGATGGCTCGCTGATTGGTGTGGGGTATTTCCTCCTTGATCAGATTCCTTCCGCCGGCCCTCCGGCGACCACTGCAACCACTTCACCCCGCCTTTCCGGAGGTGCCTACTTTGAAGCCAAGTAAGACGCTGATCTGAACTGAACTTGAAAACCAATCACATGAAACCCACCTCTTCTAAAATCCTCGCGCTGGCCTGCGCTGCCGTTGTCTTGACCGGTGCGGCTCGTGCAGACATCATCGAAATCACCGCCGATGTGTCTGTCGATACCCGCTGGAGCAGTGACAATGTTTACGTGCTCCCCAATACCGTGTACGTGCTGCCACCAGCACGTCTCACCATTGAGCCAGGCACGATCATTCGCGCTGCCAACGATGCGATCACCGCTGGCTCGAACAATCCCGGCACACTCGCCATTTGCCGTGGTGCAAAAGTCATCGGCATCGGCACGGTGGAAAACCCCATCGTCTTCACCTCGGTGGACGACACACTGGTTCCTGGTGGTGCGAACACTCGCCCGACGAAAGTCGGCAGCGTGGTTTTCACACCGCTCAACTACGGCACTGATGGCCCAGTCGGGAACAATGCATTCTCCATCGCTCGCCAGTGCGGTGGTCTGGTGCTCCTAGGGCGCACGCCCATAGCCTATGACGGCAATGGTGCCTCCGCCCGTTACAACTATGATGACGCGACAAACACCCTCACTGGAGAAGCTCCAACGCTTCCGACTGGTGGTTCTTCTCCTGAAGCTGTGGCGGGAACTCAGAATGAAGCGGGTGATGGCAGCGGCTTCGCCGTGATCGAAGGTCTCTCCGTCTCGCCGATCACTTTGGGCTTCCCGTTTGATCCAGATGGTAGCGGCAGCCTGAATGGATCCACCAGTTTCCAACGCGGTGTTTATGGCGGCGTCGATGAAGACGACGATAGCGGCGTAGTACGCTTTTGGTCGATCCGTTACGGTGGCTTCCCGGTGGCTCCTGGTATCGAACTCAATGGCTTGACCATGGGTGCTGTCGGTCGCGGCACGACCATCGAATGGGTCGAAGTCTGCCAGAACGCTGACGACGACTTCGAGTGGTTCGGCGGTTATGTGAACTGCCGCTATCTCATGGGCATGTTCGGTGGTGACGACGGCATCGACTGGGACCAGGGCTACTCTGGTACCATTCAACACGCCTTCCTTCACATGGGCGGCGGAGAGCGCTTCCCGCGTTCTGGTTATGCCAATGCCACGCCTGATGCGACGACCGCAGGTAAGAACACCAGCCAGAATGTGTCTGAGCGTGGTTTTGAGCTGGACGGTCCTGAGCCAAACAACTCCGGCATCTTGCCGCGCTCCAAAGGCTTTGTCTTCAATGCGACCATCATCGGTAATAAAAATGGTGTAGGCGCAACCAGCGCTCAAGACGGCATTCGCGTTCGCCGCAGTTCCTCAGGTCAGATTCAGTATGCCTTGTTTGAAGACATCCACAGCGGCGTGCTTGAGTTCAGCGACAATTCGACTACTCCAGGCGTAGAGAACGATACCGATCTCTTGGACAGCCTGTTCTTCAATACAGGCTCCACGCCGATCCAAACGCTCACTGGCACGACCATCGTGACGACCGGCACCGCAGTGGCTCCGGCTACCCAGATCGTTGCCAAAGGTCAGCTCGTCAAAAACGGCCTGAATCCTACCCTCATCGACGAAGCTGCGGCTGGTGTCTCCATCGTAGCTCGTAAGCTGACCCGCACTGCTCCGGCTCGCTTGGGTCTCGCGAACTTCCTCAGCCCAGTCAAGCACACCGGTGCCATGCGTGACAACAACTGGCTCTTTGGTTGGAGCTGGACCGCTGCGGTGGACCTCCTGCCTACCTCGAATGTCGCACGCCCAGTGCTGACATTGGATGTGTCGTTGGCCAATCCAAAGGTCAGCTTCAATGCCGACACCACAGCTACTGACGCTACAGATGCTGTCGAGTACGTCGTGGAGCGTTCTACCGATGGCCGTGAGTGGGTGCCCTTCGTGGCCGTTCAGGATGGCGACATCTCTGATACTAACGTCACCGCAGGCCAGATCACTGTTACCGACAGCGCGTACACCTACACAGGATCACCCGTTCACTACCGCGTGATCGCCCAGTAAGCGATTCCAATCACTCAACGGGGTGGTCTTCGGGCCATCCCGTTTTTTTGTGTCTATTTAGATAGATTCAGATCGGCCCATCATCCCAGTGTGTCTCTTTTGTCACGAAAAACGAATTTCATCGAGGCTATCAACCGACACTGATGACCGGCTCATCCCACACCCCGCATGTCATTCATTCCCCCCCCACAGATGTTCTGGAAACGCCTGCTTGCCGGTGGCGCAGCGCTGCTTGTGATCTGTGCTCAGGCTGAACAAACGGCGACCATTCAGCAGAGCGAGACGCTGCTGGATCAGATCATCGCGGATTCTCAGAAGCACGCCTTTAAGCGCACCACGGACGCAAGGCATCCTCTTCGTCTGGCTGAGTCACGCGCTGCTGGGACCGCTGGTGACCTCTCTGAGTATAGCGAGCTGATGATCGAGATCATTACGCGGTGGGCAAAGATTGGAGAGTTCGCAGAGGCGGCTTATCTCGCCGACAATTTGCCTGCCAGCGGGCCTGCGAGTGCGCACCTCGAAATCGCCTGGGTTTTGCTTGAGAAAGGCAAACGTGAAAAGGCTGCTGAGCATGCGGGGAAGTCTTTAGAAACACTCGAACAGGCGCGCGGCCGCAAGGCTGAATTACTGCGCACGCGCTACTGCGAGCTGCTTTATTCACTTGGCCGTGAGTCTGAAGCAAAGACGGAAGAGTTACGTTTGAGCGAGTTGGCTAAACTAGAGTTAGAAGCCCGACTTCAAAGCTTGCAGTCCAAACCAGCGCTTAGCTTACAGCAGGCTCAGGCGCGTATGGCACAATGTGAAGATCGCGGTGTGGATCGTGTGCGCGCAACTTTCCTCCTGGGCTGCGCGAATCGCCAACTGAGTGACGGCAATCAAAAGGCTGGTCTGGAACTGCTTCAGGAAGTGGGCCGATTATCGACGCGTGACGGCCTGCCATCCGCCCAGCGCATGCTGATTGAACTGGCTCGATCCGCCTATGCTGGCGGTGAATTCAAGGAGGCGGACAAGGCTATCAAACTCTTCTTAGAGATCATCAAGACCTATGCCGATGCAGCGGACTGGAAGGCTCCCTATCTGGCTGAGGCTCTCGATGTGCTCATCGATTGGAAAGGCAGGGACAAGCAGGTGAATGATTGGCTCAAAGTGGGGGAAGCCGGTTTGTCGAAAGTGTTCGTCATGGAAGCACCCAAATCAGCACTCGCACTCGCTCGCGTGGCTCAGCGTGCTGCCGGTTTTGTGGAAGCTGATCGGCTCGTCATGCTGGCGGCAAAGGCCGGCAGATCACACCCGCATCCGCGCGCTCAGGCCACGTCAGCGGTTCTCGTCTGCCTTTTTTACAGTGATGCGGGTCGTGCCATCCCGGCAGACATCCTCAAGGTCATCAACCCTCAGACGGAGGCGGCGATCCATTGACGCGTGGCCGGGAGATGGATCATTTTAGCTTTTGTTCTAGCTGCAGCCCTGACCGGTGAGGTGGTCGCGCAGTCACAGAACGGCGCCTTGCGAGGCAGCATTCTGGATGCTGATTTTTCCGTGCCTGTGAGCGGTGCCACCGTGATGGTGGAAGGCACTGGAGTGGGTGGAAGTTCGGGTCCTGACGGCAGTTTCTTCATCAATGACCTGCCACCCGGACAGTACACTCTTCTCGTCAGCAAAGACGGTTTTGTGCGCGAACGGCGCAGTGGCATCGTCGTCTCTGCCGGTTCGGTGAAGCAGATGGACCTGGAGATGACGGCCGAGGTGGTCGAGTTGGACGAGTTTGTCGTGGCTGAAGACGAGATTGTGGATTCCACCGCATCCACGGGAGCCATCACCTTGCGCACGGAATTGAAGAGTTTCACCGAAGTGCTCGGAGCGCAGTTCATTGCCTCAACCGGTGCCAGCAATGCCGCCAATCTGCTGGCGAAA
>CANJVS010000327.1 GCA_947477755.1 Verrucomicrobiaceae bacterium
CACCTGCGAGGTCAAATCGCAGCCCACCCTTTCGCAAGCGCTCAACCTCATCAACGGCACCAGCATCACCCACTGCATCGAGCGCGGCAAAAACCTCCCCGCCTGGACCGCGCAGGAAAAAGACCCGCAACAAGTCATCCGAAGCCTCTACCTCACCAGCCTCTCGCGTTTGCCATCCGCGAGTGAATCCGCCGCCTTCACCGAAGTCCTCCGCACCCACAAAGGCGGCCCGAAAATCGCCCTGCAAGACATCTTCTGGGCCGTGCTGAACTCGAACGAGTTTATCTTCAACCACTGAATGAGCAGGAAGCTCAGCTTCCAGAAATCTCCATGAACCGCCGCACTTTCCTAACCACCGCCGCAGCATCCGCCTCCGCCGCCTTTGCTCAAACCACAGTCACCCCGCACCACACGCGTGGTGTCGTTCTCTATCCCTTTGATCTAACGCTCACCGACTGGCCAGAGCGCTGTGCTAAAGCGGGTATCGGCACCATTGCGCTTCACGCGGCGCGGCGGCTGGATGTGTTGGCTGACTTCATCGCGAGTGATGCAGGGCAGAGCTTTCTCAGCCGTTGCCAGAAGCTCGGCATCGCGGTGGAGTATGAATTGCACGCGATGGGTGAGCTGCTCTCTCGCGAGCTTTACTACAAGGACCCCACGCTCTTTCGCATTGATGCCAGCGGACGGCGCAATCAGGACTTCAACTGCAATCCATTCTCCGTCACAGCGCTCGACATCATCGCTGAAAAAGCCGTGAAATACGCGCGCATCTTCAAGCCCACCACGCATCGCTATTTCTACTGGCCCGATGATGGTGCTCAGTGGGACGCCAGCCCTGAGGGGAAAGGACTCAATGCCAGTGAGCAGGCATTACTCGTCGAAAACCACATCGTCAAAGCCCTGCGCCGCGAGGTGGACCTCCAACTACGCGACCTGACACAGTCGGCCTTCGATGAACTCGACGAGGTGGTGATGCGCCATGCTTACGCCGCGCAAAACAAGTTTGGCCGTCTCTTTGATGAGCGAATCTATGAGAACGACCTCGCGAAGCGTCTCCGCGCCGAAGGCTTCGATGTCCATACACAAGTGCCGGTCAAAGTCAGTCACGTATCGTTTGAGAAGACCTACTTTCTCGACCTCATCGTGAATGACATGCTCTACGAACTCAAGGTCGTCGCGGCGTTGTTGCCCGAGCATCAGGCGCAGGCCCTGCACTACGCCATGATGAACAACATTCGCCGCGTGAAGCTGATCAACTTTCGCTCCAGCAGGGTCGTTGGTGAGCTGCTCTACAATCCAATCAGCGATGCTGAACGGCATCAGCCCGTGTTTGTCACCGAGTCGTTCCGACCGCTGACTCCCGGTTGTGAGATGCTTGTCTCGCAGGTCCGCAGTTTTGTGGCGGATTGGGGCACGCATCTGAGCAGCCGCTTGTATAACGAGGCGCTGGTCCATCATTTCGGCGGTGAGCCAGAGTGCCTGTTAAGAGTTCCGGTGGGTGAAGCGAGCGACCCTTTGGGCACGCACCTGATTCAGTCCCATTCGCAGGGGCACAGTTTTGTCGTCACAAGCATCACGCGAGAAGTTCGGCAACATCGCGGGCATTTGCAGTGCCTGCTCAACAACCTCGGCATCGAGACGATGCAGTGGATTAATTTCAACCGCTCCAGAATCGAGTTCACCACGCTGATGAAAGGAATGAAGGCAGGGGAATAGGTGGCAGAGGAATGAAAATTAAAACATTCCCCTGCCACCCATTCCTTTGCCTTCCAAAAAACTTCCCATGAACACATTTCCACTTCACACCCGACGTGACTTTCTCGCCGGCATCAGCAGCGGATTCGCGGGCGTCGCGCTTTCGCAACTGCTCGCTCGCGATGCCTCTGCCAGCGGCTCGGTGCCGAGACCGGAGTTCAATGGCGGCATTCATCATCCGGCCAAAGTGAAGCGCGTCATCCAACTCTTCATGAATGGCGGAGCGAGCCCGATGGATCTCTGGGACTACAAACCCGCGCTCACAAAGCTCGACGGCCAAAAGCTCGGCTCCAAAACCAAGATCGAAGGCGCGACCGGCATGCAGGGAGCGCTCATGAAAAGCCCCTTCGAGTTCAAGCAACACGGCCAGTCTGGCAAGTGGCTCAGTAGCCTCTTTCCCGAGCAGGCGAAGCTCGTGGACGAGATGGCCTTTCTCATGGCGATGCAGGGCCGCTCGAATGTGCATGGCCAGAGCGCCTACCTCATGAACAACGGTTTCCTGCTGCCCGGCTTCCCCTGCATGGGCGCATGGATTTCGTATGCGCTCGGCAATCTCACCGACAACCTGCCCACCTTCATCGTGCTGCCCGATGCGCGCGGCCTGCCATACAATGGACGCGGTTGCTTCACCTCTGGCTTCCTGCCTGCCGTGCATCAAGGCACCGTCATCAAAGCAGGCGCGTTGCAACCCATCCCCGACCTCTTTGCCAGCGACAAGTTTGCATTCGCCACGCGTCAGGCCGATGGCGACGGTCTCGCCTTGCTGAACCAGATGAATCACGCACACGCCGCACAGCATCCAGGCGATTCGCGACTCGATGCTCGCGTTGCCGGCTATCAACTCGCCGCCAAACTTCAACTCAGTGCGCCGGAAGCCTTCGACGTGATGCGCGAGCCCGAGTCCGCTCGCAAAGCCTACTGCCTCGACAGCAGCGACAAAGCCACCGCGGACTTTGGCAAGCGCTGCCTCCTCGCCACGCGGCTCATTGAGCGCGGCGTGCGATTTGTCCAGGTGTGGAGCGGCCCCGAGGGCGCGGTGAACAATTGGGACAACCACGGCAACATCCCAACTCAACTCCCGCCGATGGCTGCGAGCATCGACAAACCCATCGCGGCTCTTCTGCGCGATCTGCGCCAGCGTGGTCTGGCTGAGGACACACTCGTCGTCTGGACCACCGAGTTCGGCCGCACTCCGTTTTCACAAGGCTCGCTCGGTCGCGATCACAACTGCGGCAGCTTCGTCAGTTGGATGTGGGGAGCCGGTGTGAAGCCTGGCATTTCGCATGGTCAGAGCGATGATTGGGGCTACCAGGCCGCGCATGACATCACCACCGGTTATGACATGCACGCCACCATTCTGCACCTTCTCGGTATCGATCACGAAAAACTCACCGTGCGCAGCAATGGCGTGGATCGCCGCCTCACGGATGTGCACGGACATGTGGTGAAAGAAGTGCTGGCATGAGGGCGCACTTTCTCTCGCGCATTTGCAGCATCCTTCACCCCGCGACAGCAACGATCAAGGCACTGCACACGACGGTGCATGACCGCGCATCGAGGCTGCGTATTGACTCACAAGCAATGCTTCTGTCACGCCATTCACTTTCCATTTGTTCAGCGATTCTTGCGATCCTGCCCTTCACCCGCGCATCGGCAGATGAGCCGTTGCGCTACAATCGCGATATCCGGCCGATCCTGTCGGACAATTGCATCAGCTGCCACGGCCCCGATGTGAAACAGCGCAAGGCGGGCCTGCGCCTCGATGAGCGTGAGGCGGCGCTCAAGCCGGCAAAGTCGGGAGACATTGCCATCGTCCCCGGAGATCCGGGCAAGTCGACGCTGCTGCATCGAATCAATGCCACCGATGCGGATGAATTGATGCCGCCTGAAAAGTCGCACAAAGCCCTGACACAGGCGCAGAAAGAGAAGCTGAAGCAATGGATCATGCAGGGCGCGAAGTATGAGCAGCACTGGGCCTTCATGCCGGTGGCCCCGGTCATGGTGCCTGCGGTGAAGCGTGGCGATTGGGCCCGCAACAACGTGGACCGGTTCATTCTCGCCCGGCTGGAGAGTGAAGGACTCACGCCATCAGCCGCAGCGGCGAAGGAGACGTTGATTCGCCGTGCAACACTCGATTTGACGGGCCTGCCGCCGACGCTGGCGGAGGTGGATGCGTTTGTTGCGGACACATCAGCGCAGGCTTTTGAGGCCGTGGTGGACCGGTTGCTGAAATCGCCGCGATATGGCGAGCGCATGGCGGTTGACTGGCTGGATGCGGCCAGGTATGCGGACTCGAACGGCTATCAGGTGGATCGTGATCGCGAGCTGTGGCCTTGGCGCGACTGGGTGATCCGCTCCTTCAATGCCAACATGCATTTTGACCAGTTCACGATCGAGCAACTGGCCGGAGACCTGCTGCCGAATGCAACACTCGACCAGAAGATCGCGACGGGCTTTCATCGCAACCACATGCTGAATGAAGAGGGTGGCGTCATCGCGGATGAATTCCTCGCGGAATACACGGCTGATCGCGTGGAGACCACGGCGGCCGTGTGGCTGGGGCAGACGTTCAGCTGCTGCCGCTGCCACG
>CANJVS010000328.1 GCA_947477755.1 Verrucomicrobiaceae bacterium
GAAATCCTGCTCAAGATGAACTCGCTCGAAGATCGCGAGATGATCGAGGCTCTCTACGAAGCCTCACAGGCGGGTGTCAAAGTCAGACTCAACATCCGCGGCATCTGCTGCCTGCGCCCGGGCGTCAAAGGCCTGAGCGAGAACATCAGTGTGATCAGCATCATCGACCGCTACCTGGAGCACGCGCGCGTTTACATCTTCCGCCAGGGCGGTCGCCACGCCGTCTTCATTTCCAGTGCCGACTTCATGAACCGCAACCTGTCCAAGCGCGTCGAACTGCTCATCCCTGTGGAGGACAAGGAAGCCAAGAAGCGTCTCATCCATATACTGGAAACCCATTTCGCCGACACGGCGCGCGGTCGTATTCTCCGCGCGGATGGCACCTGGCAGCAGCAGCCGGCACCTGCTAAAAAAGCCCTGCGTTCCCAGGAAACTTTTGCCAAAGAGGCCGCCAAACGCAGCCGTCAACGCAACCAGGCACCCGACGTCCTCGTGCCATACACGCCCAAAGCTTAAACCCTCCAACCGATGAACAAGACCACCTGTGGATGCCTGATCGCCACGCTTATTATAGCGCTGGTGCTAAGCATCGGCTTCAACATGATCCAATCGCTGGCCCTGCTGGGTGGCGCGACGGGCACTCTGGAACCAAAGACACCGCTGCATGAAAAAGTGGAAGTGCGCGGCAAGGAAAACTCGCCGGCAAAGATCGTGCATCTGGATCTGGAGGGCATCATCAGCTCCATGCATGCCGGTGGTTTCCTGGCTGAAGCGCTGCCGAGTGTGGATGAACTCAAGCGTTCGCTGGAACAGGCCGTGGAGGACAAGGACGTGAAGGCCATCGTGCTGCGCGTGAACTCACCGGGTGGCGAGGTAACCGCCTCGGACACGATTTACAATGCGGTGAAGAAAGCGGCGGCAAAGAAGCCTGTCGTCGTATTCATGGACTCAGTCGCGGCAAGCGGTGGCTATTATGTGGCCTGTGGCGCGACCAAGGTGGTGGCCAGTGAAACCACCCTGACGGCAAGCATCGGCGTGATCATGGAGTCGATGAGCTACCACGAGTTGTTTGGCAAAATCGGGCTTGGCTCGCAGACATTTACCAGCGGTGCCTTCAAGGACACCCTGAGCGGCGCGCGGCCGATGCGTGATGACGAGAAGGTGTATGTTCAGGCACTCGTCAATGACATGTATGACCGCTTCCTCGGCATCGTGTCGGAGGCGCGCAAGGTGCCGAAGGACGTGCTGAAAAGCACCGTGGCGGATGGCCGGGTGGTCACGGGCCGGCAGGCGCTGGCGTCGAAACTGGTGGACCAGATCGGCTACATTGAGGACGCCTACGCGCTGGCCAAAGAACTGGGCAAAGCACCGGATGCCGCGGTGGTGAAGTATCACCCGGCGGCGACACTGCTCAGCGCGCTGGGACTGGCCGCGAGCAAGTCGGGCGCACCCGCGAAGATCGAGCTGGATCTCAGTGGCGGAGTGAAGACAAAACTTCAACCGGGCATGCTGTATTACCTGCCCGGCTCATACCTGCACTGAGACTCTTCCCTTCCCCTTTTTTGACCCATGGACGCTGCCTCACTCGGAGTACTGCATGACCTCACCCTCATCGTCTGGGTGGCGCTTCTGTTTGGTGCCCCGGCTTACAAAGCCATCCGCGAAACCCATCCTTCAGCCTGCTGGAACTGGAGCGGCCGCGTGGTGGCACGCCCCTATCTCACCGTGGATGCGATGATCGTGGCCGGCATTGCGATTTTCATGCTCGCCGGATTGAAAGAGGCCCTGCCACTGACTGAGACCAAGCCTGTCAAAGAACTGCCACTAACGGTCAATGCCACGCTCATTGGCATCATGGTGCAGCTCGGGATGTGTGTGCTGATGCTGATGTACCTGCGCATGGTGCGCGGACTGAATCCAGCGGAGCTCTTCGGCCTGCGGCAGATGCATCCGCTGAAAGTGATGGGCACGGCCCTGCTGCTGTGGATTCCGATGCTCATCGTGGTGAATGGCTCGGCTTTTGGCATGCAGCAGTGGCTGGAGGGTTTCTGGCCTGACATGGACGGACAGGAGGTGGTGGAAGCGTTTCGCTCCTCCAAGGATCCGCTGGCCAAGGCGCTGCTCATCGTCTCCGCAGCCATCATTGCGCCATTGGTTGAGGAAACGATTTTTCGTGGATTCATCTACGGCGTGATCAAGCGTTACACGGATGGTTTTTTCGCCGCTTTGTGCTCGGCGCTGCTGTTCGCGGTGATTCACATGCATGTCGGCACCGTGGTGCCGCTGACTCTGCTGGCCCTGATCTTCTGCGCCATCTATGAACTGACCGGCAGCCTGCTGGTGCCGATGGCCCTGCATGGTCTGTTCAATGCCACCAGCCTGGCGGTGATGCTGTTCTTCCCCGATCTGAAATGATGCAGACGCTGGCCGACATCGGTGAAGATGCGCTCATCCACCGCCTGGTGGCCGGCTTGAAACTTGATGCCAGCGTGATCGCTGGTCCCGGGGATGACTGCGCGGTGGTGCTGCCGCCAAAACAAAGCGAGCGCCTGCTTTTGAAAACCGACACCGTGGTCGAAGGCGTGCACTTCACCACCTGCACCGCACCGCGCCTGATCGGTCGCAAAGCCATGGCCCGCGTGATCAGCGATTTTGCCGCCATGGCCGCGACACCTCGCCATGCTCTGATCACCCTGATCGCCCCGCCACAAACTCCAGTGAAGCGTGTGCTCGGTATCTATGCCGGACTTCGCGCCATGGCGGAAGAATACGGCGTGAACATCGTCGGCGGAGAAACATCACGCGGTGATCAGCTCATCATCACGGTGAGCATGACCGGCACGGCACCGGCCAAAGATTGGGTGGCCCGCAATCGCGCCAGAGCGGGAGATTGTCTGTTCGTGACCGGTCAACTCGGCGGCTCGATCAAGCGCAAGCACCTGCATTTTCATCCGCGTGTCCAGGAAGCCCAATGGCTTGTGAAGCACACCTGCGTCACCGCCATGATGGATCTCAGTGATGGCCTGGGCAAAGACCTGCCAAGGCTTGCCTCAAGCTGCCGCGTCGGCTTCCACATCAAGCCCGAAGACCTGCCACTCACTCGCGGTTGCAGCATTCAGCAGGCGGTGGGCGATGGTGAAGACTATGAGCTGCTCTTTGCCGTATCTGCGAAAAACTCCATCGGTTTGCTGAGCGATTGGTCGAAGGCCTTTCCCAAACTCAAGCTCACCCGGATCGGCAAACTCGTCGCAGATCCACAAACCCGAGGCATCCCCTCCGGCGGCTGGGAACATTTCCGCTGAGTGCCTTTTCCGGAAGCACTGACGAAGTCTCCCGACTCAAACGTGAGTTGCGAGTCGGGTGATTGAAAACCAAGCCATTGAGTCTTCAGGGTTCATTCACTCAACAGGAAAGCGGCAAGCTCAGTAAATCAGGGGTTCCCCCGCATCAGGAGCAGCGTTCTGCGTTCAGACATGATCTGGTTGCCCGTTCCAATGCACAGGCTCACTTCAACCCCGCCGAAGCGATGAGCCCCTCCTCGGCCACGACCTGACCAGCGAGCGCAGGTTTGCAGTCGGACTTGAGTTCATCACGGAATTTTTTGATGAAGCTTTGGGTAGGCCAGGAACAGGCTTCGCCAAAGGCGCAGATGGTCTTGCCTTCGATCTGATTGGCGACGCTTTCCAGCGTGTCCACGTCATCGGGACTGGCTGTGCCACGGATGATGCGATCACTGATCTTTTTCATCCACTGACTGCCTTCTCGGCAGGGGGTGCACTGGCCGCAGGATTCGTGGGCGTAAAAATTGTTCAGGTTGTTCAGCACCCAGGTCATGCTGCGACTGTCGTCCATGATGATGACACCGCCGGAGCCGGCCATGGAACCACACTGGGCCATGGTGTCGAAGTCCATGGGGATGTCCATGATCCCGATCTCGCGACCGTCCTTGAGTTTGTACTTCTCGTCGGCGCGCAGCACTTTGGAGGAGCTTCCGCCTGGGATGATGCCTTTAAGTTTGCGGCCGGGAAGCAGTCCACCGCAGAGATCGTTGATGACCTCACCCATGGTGACTTTGCCGACCTCGACTTCGTAGTAGCCGGGCTTCTGCACGTCGCCACTGACGCAGAGGATCCGGGTTCCGGTGTTGTTCGGCGTGCCCAGTTTGGCATACTCCGCGCCACCCATCTGGATGATGTGCTTCACATGGCAGAGGGACTCGACATTATTCACGATGGTCGGGCTCATGTAGAGACCGAGTGCAGCGGGGAAATACGGAGGCTTGATGCGCGGATAAGGGCGCTTGCCTTCCAGAGATTCGATCAAACCGGTCTCTTCGCCGCA
>CANJVS010000329.1 GCA_947477755.1 Verrucomicrobiaceae bacterium
CACCGACTGGCGTAAAAGCGTCTCAACCGGCGGTGCCGCCGCCTCCGTTCCGCGCCCGAAACCCGAGTACTTGCAGGGAGTCATCGTGGTCATGGACAACAGTGACGGAGCCATCCTGGCCCTCGTCGGAGGTCGCGATTTTAATGACAGCCAGTACAACCGCGCCACGGACAGCCTGCGCCCCACAGGCACTGCTTTCATCCCGTTTGTGTATGCCGCGGCATTCAATCAATCGAACATTTTCCCCATGACGACCATCGCCGACGAACCGCTCGGCAATGACCGCGTCATGATCGGCGGATTTACCGGCATCCTTGGTGAGTATGGGATGGAAGTCCCCAACCCGAAATGGTCCCGCACCCAGATCACCGTGCGCGAGGCGCTCGTCGCCTCCCACAATTCTGCCACCGTGCGCCTCGGCGAAAATGTGGCACTGGATCGCGGACTGCTGAGGCCGGGCTTCAAAGAGTTTGTCAAAAATGCCGGCATTTCATCTCCTCTGCGTGACGCCGCCTCCTCCTGCCTCGGGGCCAGTGAATCCAAGCTGGATGAAATGTGCCTGGCCTACTCCTGCTTTGCCACCGGCGGCAAGCGCCCGGTCAAGCAGCACCTCATCCAACGGATCTCCGATGCCGATGACAAGACCGTCTTTCAGCTCAATGAAGCCTCGTTGCAAACCGTCCGCGCCATGGATGAAATCGCCGCCTGGCAGACGCACACCTGCCTGGAGGAGGCTCTGCATCGCGGCACCGGCTCACCCTCCATCACCTATGGCTTGGGCGACTTCCCGGCCGCAGGCAAAACCGGCACGCACCACGAATACAAAGACCTCTGGTTCCTCGGCTATACCTCCGCCGTCACCTGCGGTGTCTGGGTCGGCTTCGACAAACAGAAGACCATCTATCCTGAAGCCTTCTCCAACAAAGTCGCCCTCCCAATCTGGACAGACGTCATCAATGCCTCCGTCAAAGGTCACACCGCGCAGGAATTCACCCCGCCGGAATCCGCAGAGAAAGTCGAGATCTGCCGCAGCAGCGGTCTGCGAGCCACCGACTTCTGCTACGAGAAAATCAAGGGTGCTGACGGTGTCGCGAAGTCCATCCGCAACACCTACTTCGAATACCTGCGCCCCGGCACGCCATTCAATGCCACCTGCCCCGTCCATACCGGCGATGGCCTGCCCGCCGATCTCATCGCCTTTCACAACCAAATCAGCCAGCTCGGTGAAACCATCCTGCCCGCCGATCTGAACAAATACGCGCACCTCGAAGCGGTGCACATGCAGGACCCGATCGTGGTCGGCCCGGACCCCTACAATTCCGAGCAACCCGTGCTCCGCGCCCGCCCGGTCAATGAAGATGGCAGCGCCATCCGACGCGCCGTCCCCATCAGTCCCGAGGAGAGCAACGAACCCGCCGAGCAGCCCGTGATCAAACTCAAGCCGCCACCGGCCCTGAAGATTGAACTGTGACCGGTCGCACTACCAGGCGCGGTCGCCCTGCTCACTACACCAGACCTGCAGTTTCATCTTCATGTCAGCCCGCCGTGATCGATGCGCGGGATCACTGCTGAGATCGCTCATTTCATCGGGATCATTTTGCAGATCGAAGAGCTGTTCACGATTGATCCTGGGATAAAAAATGTACTTCCAGCGAAGATCACCAATCATGCGCTGCGTGTCAGTGAAGGTGCCGATGACCGAATCATGAACCTGATCGGTCTGGTGGCGCAGCAGCGGCGCGAGGCTTTTGCCGGTGACACTTGAAGGCACGGCGGTGCCGGCAAGATCGCAGATCGTTGGAAAAAGATCCTGCAGGCTGGCGAGAGCTTCGCAGCGCTCATGGTTAGGCAAGCCGGGGCCGGCGATGATGAGCGGACTACGGATGCTGTGCTCATACTGGTTCTGTTTGCCGAGAAGACCGTGGCTGCCGAGCGCAAGACCCTGGTCGCTGGTGAAGATGATGATGGTGTCGTCGATGGACGGCAGTGCGGCAAGGATGCGGCCGAGTTGCGCGTCGAGATCGGTGATCATCGCGTAATAGAGGGCGATCTCCTCACGCACTGAAGCCTCAATGCGGGGAGTGGGCAGGAGTTGTTCATCGCGCCCGTCGATGTTGCCGTGATCGAAGGGATGCCGCCCGGCAAAGTTAGCCGGCAGCCGCATCTTGGCGGGATCGTAGCGGTCTTTCATACCGGCGGGCCACTGGCGGGGATCGTGAGGGAAGGCAAAATTGACGTGAAGAAACAAGGGTTGGTTCTTTGGCGCGGATTGCAGCGCATGGATGGCTGCATCGGCCATGTGGCGGCTGTTGTCCGGTTGGAGACCTACCCCCAGTTCAGGCATTGGCTGGTTGTCAGCGTCTTTGAAGGTCCAGCCGCGATAACCCGTGAGAGGGCGGCCCCGGTCATCGATGTCAGGCTGCTGAACATCCTTGCCGCCGCCGCTGGAATAGAGCCCGTCCGTCGTGTCGTAGCCGCGCTGTTTCGGCTGCCCGTCGTTATGCCACTTGCCCGTGTAGCAGGTGTGGTAGCCAGCCTTTTGCAGCGTGCCAGCAAGCGTGGCGAGCCCGGGATCAATGGCTCCGCCGGGGTAGTTCGGAAGGGCTTTGAAAGCATGTGTGCCGGTGAGGATCTGAGCACGGCTGACGTGGCAGATGGGGTAGCCGGCGTAAGCCCGGGTGAAGGCGGTGCCACGCGCCACGAGGCGGTCCAGATGCGGAGTTTCGATGACGTTGTTTCCCAGCGCGCGGATGGTGTCCGGACGCTGGTCGTCCGAGACGACTAACAAAATGTTTGGTGCCGCATGAAGGCCGGAACCGAGCATCAGGGCAAGCAGGAGCGTGCGCGTCATGATTTCACGGTTTCCCACCAGTGGCTTTGATGCTCAGCTTCTGCAGACGGAACAGATCGCCGCCCGCAGGCAGGCGGCGCGGTCGCAGTGTCAGCCGGAAAATACCCGGCTCAGGGATGTTCACCGTGCCAGCCACAAAACCTTTGAAGTCATCCGGGCCATCCGTTTTCACGGCGGCGGTGAGCAGCGTCTGTCCGGCCAGCAAAATCTCATAGGTTCCGAGTTCGCTCCTGTCCTGGGCCTGGTAGACATTCACCTCATACGCGCCGGTTGCTGGAAACAGCACCAGCCAGGAGGCTGAGTCCGTCTCCACAACCCAGTTTGACAGCACCTCGTTGTCGATCTGCAGATGGCCACCGAGGGTGGTGCTCGCCTGCGCGGCAGGCAGGAAGGTGGCACCACCTCCGGGACCGGCGGGAATCAAAATCACCTTGTCCAGTTTTGACTGGAAAATGGCGCTCATCTCGAGGGCTTCCTTTCGCAATGCCGGGTCACCTTTCTCAGCAAAATCGCGGTAGAACGTCGCTGTCTCGGGCGCAATCACAGCACTGATGGCACGCAGGGCGGTTTGGCGTTCTTCGACTGTTTTGGCATTGGCATACAGACTCTGGGCATGACGCGCCAATGTGTTTTGGGAATGGGGGCCGGGCTGGGAAATTAGCTCGATGACTGCCAGGATGAGGTACTCGCGGCAGGCCGGATCGGTCTCCTCTGGAAAACGCGCGGTGAGCACCGGCAGCAGATCATGCGTGGGATACTGGGCCACTGTGTAGATCGCTGCCTGGCGCACTGCGGTGGCGGGATCGGCGATCGCGGCACTGACGATGGCGAGTGCCTCGGCTCCGCCGGTTTTGGATAGCACCTTCAACAGGATCTCCCGCCGGCCGGCATTCTTGACCGATGCCTCATAGGCACTGGCAATCAGGCGGGTGACTGCGGCACGGTCGTCTGCTTTTTCCACCAGGCTCACCAAAGAACGCACGATGTGGCCGGCTTCTGATCCGCTGTCTCCCGGCACCGACTGCAGCAGGGTGGGCAGATTCTCCAGCGTTGTGATCCGGCTCAGGGCTGTCCATGCCTGCCGCTGCACTTCCGGCCGGTAATCCTTCAACAGCTCCAGCACCGGCTGAAAGGCGCTCGTGATTTTTCGTTCCCCCAGCACTTCGACCAGCTTGGCACAGACTGGCAAAGTGCGCACCTGATCCAGATGAGCCAGCACCATGTCATTGATAAAACTTCCGCCCTGAAGACGGCCCAGCGTCTGTGCGGCAGTGTCCCGCTGCTCGGGTGATTCCAAAAACTCCAACAACACTTTCACATCCAGATCCGAACCCGCTGGAGTGGCGCTGGCAGCCAGTTCCTCAAGGCGTTGAAGCCGTTCCCCGCGACCGGCAAATTTCATGTAGCTGATCAGCGCAAACTGTCCCAGCACCATCGCCGCAAAGGCCATGAGGATGACATGCAGGCTCAGCCGAAA
>CANJVS010000330.1 GCA_947477755.1 Verrucomicrobiaceae bacterium
GCCAGCAGATGCGCCTTCTGACGCTCGAGCTCACGAAAAAGGGCGTCGCCAAGACACTCATTCTCGAAAGCCCAGCTGGAAACAAAACCGCACCTGTCATTGCTGCCATCACGGCTGACATTGAAGGCAAAGGACCCGGCTCCGGAAGTGTCGATGTTTCGAAGCGTCCTGCACCCGCGAAGGGAAAAGCGAAAGGCAAAGGCCAGAAGGATGCCGCCGCGAACATGAAACCCGAGGACGCTCCCAAAGCCGGTGGTACTGGCGATGGACCGCTGGTTCCCGCCGCACCGGTGACTTGGGAAGCTGGTAAAACCAAAGTCCTCGTCATCGGCGGTGGTTCATCCCACAATTTTGCCGAGTTCTTCGGCAAAACCGATGTCGCCACGCTCAAAGCTGCCGGACTCTCCGTCAACTACACCGAGGATCGTGATCAAGCCGCCGGCGAACTCGCCAATGCCGACGTCGCCATCATCAGTGTGAATCGCAAATTCTTCGACACCGCCGCCTATCGCAAAGCACTGTTCGATTTCGCCGCAGCGGGCAAAGGCATCGTCATGCTGCATCCCGGCACCTGGTATGGCTTCCCCAGCTGGCCGGAGATCAACGCTCAAATCGTCGGTGGTGGCGCACGCGGCCACGACAGGATTCATCCCTTCGAGGTGAAGGCTGTGAAAGCCGGTCACCCTGTCATGGCGGGCGTTCCCGCCAGCTTCACTGTCGAAGACGAACTCTACTATGTGAATGCCGAGTCCGATAAAATCCCCGCCGGCACCGCCAAGATCACTGTCCTGGCTGAAACCAGCCCCAGCGATAAATACAAAGCCGCGCATCCGTCCGTGTGGATCACCGAGCATGCCAAGGCCAGGGTCGTCGGTATCGCCCTCGGCCATGATGCTCGAGTGCATGACATGAAGCCCTACCAGCAGCTCATCATCAACGCCGCCAAGTGGGCGAGCGGAAAGTGACGCCGAGAGTCGGAGCGCGAGTATGGCGTAGCTTACTCGCCTCTTTCTCCTAGCGTGAAGGAGTCCACGACGTCAGTCTTCATTCGAAGCCGGAGCGCGAGTGGTCTGCGACACACTCGCGCTCCGGCTACCGTATGGGTTGCATGACTCGTGCGCTCATCTTGCTGCTCCTCAGTTCATCGCTTCATGCGGAATCCATTACGCTGGCCAAAGAAGGTCGTGCGTTGCTTCCCATCGTCGTTTCGGAGCAGACAAAGCTCATGGGCGCGGAACTCGCCGCCATGCTGAAACGCCTGACGGGGGCCGAGTTCGCTGTCGAGACTTCGACGGAGCAACGTGGTATCTACCTTGTCCTCAATTCGGCCCCGCACGCTATCGCGGAGCGTGAGGACTACACGCTACGCTCTGAAAAAGATCGTCTCATCATGCTCGGCAACACGCCGAAGGCGGTGGAACATGCGATGTGGGATTTGCTGTATCGCCTGGGTTTTCGGCAGTTCTTTCCGGGCAAAACGTGGGAGATTGTGCCGCAGACACCTTCGCTAAGCATTGACGTGGATGTGAGTGAGTCGCCGGATTACCACGCGCGGAAGATTTGGGCGGGTTTTGGCTATCTGAAGGAGCGTGACGTGGTCTATGACGAGTGGTGCAGGCGAAATCGCGCGACGTCGGGCATCACGCTGAGTTCAGGCCATTCCTATGATGGTGTGATGAGTCGCCAGAAGGATGAATTTGCCAAACATCCGGAGTATTTGGCCCTAGTGGATGGGAAACGGCAAAAGCCAAAGTTCTGCACCGCGAATGAGGGATTGAGGAAACTCGTGGTGAAGGACGCGCTAGAGCAGTTTGCCAAAGATCCGGCGCTCGACTCGATTTCAAGCGATCCGAGTGACGGCGGCGGTTGGTGTGAGTGTGCGGAGTGCGCGAAGATCGGCAGCGTCTCGGATCGCGCGCTGCTGCTGGCCAATGACGTGGCCGAAGCTGTGAATTCGGTCAAACCGGGCCGATTGATTGGCATGTATGCCTACAGCGAGCATTCGCCACCGCCATCCATCCAGGCGCATCCGCAGGTCGTCATCAGTGTGGCCACAGGCTTCATTCGTGGCGGTTACACTATCGATCAACTCATCTCCGGCTGGCAGGCGAAAGCGAAGACGCTGGGCATTCGCGAATACTACAGCGTGAACACCTGGGATCGTGACCTGCCCGGCGCGGCACGCGGTGGGAACATCGAGTATCTGCGCACGACCATCCCGCACTTCCATGAAAGCGGCGCGCGCTTCATGTCGGCGGAATCGAGTGACAACTTCGGCCCCAATGGTCTCGGCTACTATCTGGCTGGTCGCATGCTGTGGGATGTGGGAGAAGCGAAGAACGTCAAAGCGCTCACTGCCGACTTTCTCGACAAATCCTTTGGGCCCGCCCGTGTTCCCATGGTGAAATTTTATGCACTGTTGGATGGCACGAAGCGCCAAGCTCTCAGCGATGACTTGCTGGGCAGAATGTTCCGACTTCTGGATGAAGCGCGTGCTTTGACCAGCGATGCAGCGATTCGCTCGCGGTTGGACGATCTGACGCTCTACACGCGCTACGTCGAGTTGTATCACGATTACGCATCTGCGCAGGGTAAGGAACGCCAGGCGGCCTTTGAGCAGCTCTTCCGTTTTATCTGGCGCATCCGACACACGGGCATGGTGCATGTGAAGGCGCTGTGGCGTGATTTGCCGAATCGAGACAAGTCTGTCGCGCTGCCCGCATTGGCCAAATACAGTGATCCTGATGCGACGAACCCCTGGAAGTCTGACGAAGCCTTCACGATCGATCAAATCGCGGCGTTTATCCGTGAAGGCATCGCGCATCGCAAGTTGCTGGACTTTGCGCCCGTCGCTTACAGCAACAAACTCGTGCCCGTGACTGCCTTGATGCTCCCCAAAGTGCCGCAGGGCAATGCAGGCATCTATTTGAGAGGCGTGCGCGATTTCTGGACGTGGATCGACAAAGAACCGGCCGTTCTCAAACTCACCGGCAAGACTGGCATCATCTACCCGAGCCGTGGCACCGCGAAGGTTGATCTCTATCCTCTGGCGGAGGTCGAAAGCAAAGCGGTGGCACATTTCGAGATCCCGCCGGACAAAGCGGATCACGCGATCGAATTCAAAACCAATTACCCCGGCCTGCATCGCATCGAAGTCAGCGACGCCACGCAAGGAACGCTCATTTCGTGGCCAGATGCCATGCCGATGACCGTCGTTAGCAGTCAGGAGCAACCCGCGAAGCTGTTTGGTCGCTGGCATCTCTACTTCTATGTGCCGAAAGGCACGAGGATCATCGGCGGTTTCAGCGAAGGCGAAGGTTTCGTGCTCAATCCCGCACATAAGACGGTGCACACCTTTGGAGACAAACCCGGCTACTTCAGCATCCCCGTGCCAGAGGGTGAGGATGGTAAGTTGTGGAGCTTCAAGCACTGCGCCGGCAATCGTTTCCTCATGACCGTGCCGCCGTGCCTGGCACGAGATGCGAGTGAGTTGTTGCTACCGGAGGAAGTGATGATGAAGGATGCTCCACGATGAAATGCCAGATCATTCAACAGCCACCACTGCGCCTTATCACAGTGAAAGCGAAGTCGTTTCCAGAAGGTATTCGCGGTGCTTGGCAAGAGATCGAGTCAAAGCGGAAGATCAAAGGCCGAAAGGCTTATGGGTTGATCTTTGAAGACGAATATTTCGCCGGACTCGTCTCCGATGGTGAACTTGAAGAACGTGTGACGGACCTGTCAGTGGTCGAAGTGGCTGGGGGACCATGTGCGCGAATCAAACTGGAGGATTGGCAGAAGAACATCGCCCTGATCGGTCCGCTCTTTGCGCAGATGGCTGCAGAGCATGAAGTTGATCCCTCACGGCCAGCGATGGAATTTTACCGCAGCTTCACGGAACTGCATCTACTGCTGCCGGTGAAGAAATGATCACTTCAAAAAACGAAACTCAGGTGTGGCCCAGAGGGTTTGAATGAAGCGTGCCCAGATATCGCGCTTTTCATCAGCGCTGGCGTTGCCCGAGATGGAGCTTTCCAGGTAGTCCAGGGCGATTTGACGCTCCTTTTTGTTCGGCAGGCGGCTCAGCGAGCGCTGGTAGGCAAGATCAATGCCCGCGTTTGAATCACGCTCATCCCGAAGCACCGCGTCAGCCGCGGCGCGGGCTTGCTCGATGACTTGTGGATTGTTCATCAGGAAGAGTGCCTGAGTCGCCACGGTGCTGGTTGTGCGCTGGCCGATGGGCTGGTTGATGTCGGCAAAGTCAAAGACCTCAAAGAGCGGGTGCCTGACGTTGCGGAAGGCGGCGGTGTAAACACTGCGGCGC
>CANJVS010000331.1 GCA_947477755.1 Verrucomicrobiaceae bacterium
GGGGCGATGCACCAGCAGCAGGTCGATGTAGTCCGTGCCGAGCAGACGCAACGATTTTTCGGCACTCTTCACGATGCGTGCCGCCTCGGCATTGTAGAAGGCAGTTTTGCGGTCAGGATGGAAATCACATGGCACATAAATGCCGGACTTGGTGACGATTTCGAACTTCTCGCGCAGTCCCGGCTCAAGTTTCAGTGTTTGGCCGACAAACTCCTCCACCCGATACAGTCCATAAATCTCCGCCGTGTCCAGCGTGGTGATGCCAAGGTCCAGGCAGGCGTGGAGGCGCTTGAGCAGGTCCGCTGAGTTCGAAGTCGCGGCATCATCCAGAAAACGCCAGGTGCCATAGACGAGACGCGAGAAAGACGGACCGTTGGGAGCGATGGGGGTACGGGGGATCATGGAGGGCGGATTGAAAAACGATTATCGGCAATTGCAAAGCATAGAGGCTCTGGACCAACAAAAAACCCGCTGGCCAAAGGACACAGCGGGTTGTTTTGAAATTACGGGAATCAGGCCGGTTAAGCCTTTTTCGTCAGAGCACCGACTTTGAGTGCCAGACGGCTTTTGAAACGTGAGGAGGCATTTTTGTGCAGCACCTTGGTTTTTGCGGCCTTGTCGGTGGCTGCAGTGAATTCGCTCAGGCTGGCGTTAGCAGCGGCGACATCACCTTTTTCGACGGCGGTAAGAACTTTTTTCCGCAGAGTGCGGATGCGGCTCTTAACGGTTTGGTTAGCCGCAGTACGCTTGATCGTTTTGCGGATGTCTTTTTCTGAAGAGCGAATGTTAGCCATAAAGGGTCTGCTGGAAGGGGCGGTGTGTATAAGGCACCCCCCATGGACTGTCAAACTGGAATCTGGGAGTAAACGCGGGAGCGGTGAACTTAAAGTCCGGCAGCACGGCGCACTTCGTTCACCTGACGGATGAAACGACCGCGTTCACCACTGGCATCGCTGCCCTTGGATTTCTCGGCCAAAGTCAGCACCAGACGATGGTCCAGCCCGGGACTCTGGTGATCTCCGCGCAAGAGCATGCCGAGGCCGACGACTGCGGATTCAAAGACGAAATCCTCACGCGCCACCTGCCAGGTGATCCCGCGATCCTGGACATTGAGCTTGGAGCCATCGAACGGCCCCACGGTCTGGGTGGTGAAACGTCCCTTGTCCAGCGTCACCAGAGCCACGGGCTTGCCCACAGGCATGGCCTCATCACTCACCGGCTGGAATTCATACCACACGGTCTGCGAGCCTGCGCTGCGCAGTTCCACCGCCGGGATGTGATGCTCGCTCAGGCGGCGGAATTCGCGCACATACCGGCGATCAAAGGAAACCTGGAGAGGATAGGTGTTTGACGTGCTTGCGGCGGGTTGGTCGGCGGGAAGTTGTACCGTGATGCGCATGAGACGGGTGCTCTTGTTCCAAGGGCAGGAAGCGATTTCTGCCTTCCACGAGTGGATATACACATCCGTCTTGGTAGCCTTGGCGTCCTGCTTCATCTCCGGCGCTGGTTTCACCAACACCGGCGACGCGAAATCAGTCTTGCCAGCTTTCACCGGCAGCGGTCGGATGTCCGCCGGGCGCAGGGAAAACTGATCTGCCGCCTGACGGCTGGTGCTGATGAAGGCAACGTCGGTGACCAGGCGTGTCACCGCCTTCGGGATCACGGGGGCCGGGGCTGGCGCGGAAACAATCCTTTTTTCAGGCAGTTCAGGCTTCGCTGGTGCTGCTGCCACAACGGTGACAGGCGTTTTCACCGCAGGTGGCGGGGCGACCTTCGGGGTCGGAGCAGGGCTGGTAACCACCACGGCAGGGACTGGCAGCACCGGAGAAGTTTTAACGGCCTGCGGCTCAGATTTGGGCGCAGACACCTTTGCGGTCATTTTTTCAGGGGCTGGCACCGCAGGTTTCACCGGCGCGGCGGCTGCCACGGCGGATTCACGAGCAAGGAGATCAGCATGACGTCCGACCCAGTAGGCTGCACCGGTCAGAGTGATCACGGCCGCCGCTTTCAGCAAACCTCCAACGACCGGCCACACGGACGAACGCTTCTGCACCATCTGGCGCGGCATCATCGGCAGCACCCGGCGCGGAATGTTGGTGGGCCTCAGCACGGCATGGCGCTGCTCCGGCAGCAGCCTGTCCTGCGGGATCGGCGCGCGCTGGCGCAAGGCGTCCGTGACCGCTTCGATCTGCTCAAGTTCGGACGTGGCTGCAGGGCACTCGGACAGTAGCCGATGGATGTCGTGGGCCTGATGGGGATGCAACTCCCCCAACGAGTAGGCGGTGAGTTCAGAGGTGTCGTTGGCTGGGCTGGTCATAAGAGGATATTCAAGGGTGAGATTGGATGGCGAGCTCGCGATTCAAAAGCTCGCGCAGCTTCTTGATCGCCATGTGCATGATGAATCCGACATTGCCCACGCTGAGGCCGGTGATGTCGGCAATCTGTTGATAGGAGCAGTCGTGGGTGAATTTGAGCCTGATGACTTCTTGTTGGTTAGGCCGAAGCTTCTCAACGAGATCCCAGATGCGCTCATAAAGTTCATTGGAAATGGCATTTTCTGACGGGTCCGGTTCAAAGGAGGCCGCCAGACTGATCGCGTCTTCATTCCCAAGATCGAGCCGGTGATCCTTGCGCAGGATGTCCAGCGCGCGATTACGGCAGACGGTGAAAAGCCAGGCTTTGAGACTGTCCCGCACCTTGGCAGGATCGGTGAGGTAAAGCTTGAGCATCGCGTCCTGCACCACTTCCCTGGCCCGCTCCACGTCGCCGTTGAGAACCCCTGCGGTGTAGGCGATGAGGCTGCTCTCATGCTGATCCAGCGCCCGCCTGACAAGGAGGGTGGCTTCATCTGGATGAGGTTGGAAAGACATGCGTGCACGATGCGTGAACTTGAACGGATGGGGAAGACTTTTGTTAGAGGCCAACAGCCCCCGAAAAAAGTCCGTGCGTGCGCCTCCTGCCGTGCTAGAACTCAGACCGGTGACCATCTCTGCTCCAGCCCTGCTCCCCCTTTCCCTGCGACTTACGCGAGGGTAGGCGGCCCGCGTTTGCTCGTCATGCCCTTGCCGTCACGTCACGGCAGCCCTTCAGGCCAGCTCAGGAAAATCACCCCTGCCAATCCTGCCAACTATCCTGCCAATCTTGTCATCCTGTTTAAACTAGTCCCGTCATGTTGAAGAACCCAGCCACCAAGTATCAGCCCTTTCCGCTGATCGATCTGCCCAACCGTCAATGGCCCGCCCGCCATCTCACACACGCCCCCCTGTGGTGCAGCGTGGATCTCCGCGATGGCAACCAGGCCCTGGCCGTGCCGATGAATGTCTCGCAAAAACTGGAGATGTTCGACGCGCTGGTGAAGTGCGGCTTTAAGGAAATCGAAGTTGGTTTCCCTTCCGCTTCAAACACAGAATTCAGTTTCAACCGCCGCCTCATCGAAGAGAAGCGCATCCCGGACGATGTCACCATCCAGTGCCTGGTGCAGGCGCGTGAGGACTTGATTGAAAAAACCGTCGAATCCCTGCTCGGCGCGAAACAGGTGGTCATCCACATGTACAACAGCACTTCCCCGGCACAGCGGAAGTACGTGTTCGGCAAAACCAAAGAAGAAATCGTTCAGATCGCCGTCAAGGGAGCGCAGATGATCAAAGACCGCCTGCACCGCCTTGAGGCCACCGGCACCCGGGTCACCTTGCAATATTCACCCGAGAGCTTTAGCGCCACGGAGGTCGAGTTTGCCAAAGAGATCAGCGAGGCCGTGATGGATGTCTGGCAGCCCACGCCGCAGCGAAAGATGATTCTCAATCTGCCTGATACGGTCGAGGTCGCCATGCCCAATGTCTATGCCGACCAGATCGAGTGGATCTGCACGCACATCAAAAACCGCGACAGTCTCATCATCAGTCTGCACACCCACAACGATCGCGGTACAGGCACCGCCGCCACCGAGCTTGGTTTGCTGGCTGGAGCTGATCGCGTGGAAGGCACGCTGTTTGGCAATGGCGAGCGCACCGGCAATCTGGACATCGTTCAGGTGGCCATGAATCTCTACATGCACGGCATCTCACCCGGCCTGGATTTCAGCGACATGAGCGGCCTCATCCACATGTATGAGCGCACCACCGGCATGACCGTCGCCCCGCGTCATCCTTACAGCGGCGAACTGGTCTTCACCGCCTTCAGCGGCAGTCATCAGGACGCGATCAAGAAGGGGCTCACCGGTTATGAAGCGCACCAAACCATCTGGGATGTGCCCTACCTCAGCATCGATCCCGCCGACATCGGCCGTGAATACCGCGAGGTCATCCGCGTGAACAGCCA
>CANJVS010000332.1 GCA_947477755.1 Verrucomicrobiaceae bacterium
AAAACTCACCGCCAATGAAACCGCAGGCAAACAACCGCTCGCGCTTACCTTTGATGCCACCGCCTCGCGCGATCCTGATGGCGATGCGCCGAAGTTCGTGTGGAGCATCGCGGGCAAAGAACAGACCGGCGATGCAGCGAAATTCGCGCATACCTTTGATCAACCCGGCAGCTATGAAGTCAGCGTGACCACGCTCGACAGCAGCGGCGCGAAGAGCAGTGCGAAAGAGATGATCCACGTCGGCAATGGGCGGCCCATCGTGCGCTTCGAATCGCCAGTGCATGGTTCGTTCTTCGATTGGGATTCCAAGATTCCTTACAAGCTATCCGTCACCGAAACCGATGGCGACACGGTGCAGACCAACCTCGGCACCGTGCAGGGCGAGTTTCGCGGTCGCCGCTTTGCCAGCGAGGGTGATCTGGAAGTGACCGATCCCGGACTCGCGATGATGCGCGCCAGCACCTGCTTTGCATGCCACATGGCGGACACACCATCCGCTGGCCCGCCTTACAAGACCGTCGCTCTGAAATACAAGGACGACGCCACTGCCGCCGAGCGACTTGCGCAGAAAGTCCTCAGCGGTGGCACTGGCGTGTGGGGGCAGCTTCCCATGCCGCCACATCCGCAGCACAGCATCGAGCAAGTCCGCCGCATGGTCGCCTGGGTGCTTTCGCTGAAGGATGATCCCTCCAGTCCGCCTCAGTCCGGATCAAGCGGCACCTTCACCGCGCCGAAGAAGCCCGAGAAAGGCACCCGCGTGGACGAAGTCGTGCTCATCCTCACCGCCGCCTACACCGACGACGGCAAACAAGCCACGATGCCGCGCCTGCGTGGTGAAGGCAGTGTGGTGCTGCATTCCCGCCGCAAGAAAGCCGCGCTCTACGACGAGAATCACGGCATGGCCTACGTCGAGCACGCTTACGGAGAAAAGGCCATCGTCGGCCATTTCAAAGACGGCACCCACATCCTCTGGCGCGACCTGAACCTCACCGGCATCACGCAGATCACCGTGCGCGCCGGATGCTTCGACACCAAGGGCGGCACCCTCGAACTCCGCAGCGGCTCACCCACCGGCCCCGTGCTGGCCAGTGTCGATGTGAAGCCTTCCGGCCAGGCCGACGAAGGCGAGTTCCTCAGCATCCCAGCCAGGCTCACCCACACCACCGGCCTCACCGATATCTGCGTCGTCGCACGCTGCACCGACAAAACCACCGAACTCGGCCTGAACTGGATCGAGTTTCAACCGTGATTTCGATTGATAGAAAATGTCCATTTTCTGTCACCCATCTTTTTGTCTCTTACATCCATGAATACTGCCCCCTCCAACACCCGCCGCGTCGTGCTCTTCTTCGCTGTCACTTTGGCGATCATTACTTATGTGGATCGCGTCTGCATTTCGCAGGCGGCTCCAACGATGCAGGCTGAAATGGGACTCACGAAGATCCAGATGGGCTATGCATTCACCGCATTTGGCTGGGCTTATGCGTTGTTTGAAATTCCCGGTGGCTGGCTGGGCGATCGCATCGGGCCGCGCAAGGTGCTGATGCGGGTCGTCGGCATGTGGTCCATCTTCACGGTGGCGACGGGGTGGGCGTGGAGTCTTGGGTCGCTGGTGATCAGCCGCTTTTTCTTTGGCATGGGTGAGGCTGGCTGTTTTCCCAATATCACGAAGGCTTTTACCAATTGGTTTCCGGCGGCCGAGCGCGTCAAAGCACAGGGCATCCTGTGGCTGAGTGCTCGCTGGGGTGGTGCCTTCACGCCGCTCATTGTCGGTTGGATGCTGGCGAGTGGTGGTGAGGGCAAGTTCGGGCTCGGCCTGCATTACCGCTGGGTGTTTCTGATCTTCGGTCTGTTGGGCGTGGTGTGGGCGTTGATGTTCTACCGCTGGTTTCGCGATTACCCGAAGGATCATCCCAGTGTCAGTGCCGCCGAGTTGGCTGTCATCGGGGAAACGCAGTACGGCGGTGACCATTCCATGCCGTGGGGCAAGCTGCTGGCCTCCCGCACGGTCTGGATGCTTTGGGCGCAGTATTTTTTCATGTCATACGCCTGGTATTTTTACATCACCTGGTTCCCCACTTACCTGAAGGAACAGTTCACCAGCATGGGCGACATGCAGCGGGCCTTGCTGGCCTGTGTGCCGCTGTTTTTCGGTGGCATTGGCTCCATTCTCGCGGGTCTGCTTTCGGCGCGGTTGGATGTATGGCTCGGCAGCATCGCCCGAACGCGTCGGTGGCTGGGAGTGCTCGGTATGGGCGCTGCGGGGCTCATGCTGCTCGTCTCGATGCAACTTCACACCCCCGTGGCCTCCGTGCTCGCCATTGGTCTCGCGGCTTTGTGCAGCGATCTCGCCATGCCTGGAGCCTGGGGCGCGTGCATGGATGTCGGCGGACGCCACACCGGCGCGCTTTCCGGCAGCATGAACATGATGGGACAGGTCGGTGGCGCGATCGCGCCGATGGCCGTGCCGCTTGTTCTCGCCGCCACGAACAACAACTGGACGGTCAACATGGCGCTGTTCGCCATCAGCTACTTCCTTGGCGCCATCTGCTGGGCCTTCATCAACTCGGACGAACGCCTGCACGAGTAGGTCCTGCGTCAAAAGGGAGAGGCGGCGAATAAACTTCAGCCGACCGAAAGACGATGAACGGTATACCGTATAAAAACGGTTTGCTGCATGCCCCCATCCCCGACCACCACCGCCCGCTCCGACATCACTGTCTCACGTCTCAGGCAGGAAATCCTCGATGGCGAAATCTCACCCGGTGCTCTTCTGGCTGAATCAGCCGTCGCTCTCAGACTCGGCGTGAGCCGCGTGCCGGTGCGGGAGGCGCTGTTTGCACTGGAGCGCGAGGGGTTGGTGGAATTCAGCGTGACTGGACGGGCTTACGTCAAGGACCTGTCGCCGCATGATTTTGAAGAGCTGTATGTCCTGCGTCTCGCACTGGAACCCGTTGCCGCGCGATTGGCGGCACCCGTGTTCCGGGCGGACTCTTCGCGACTGGAGAAAAACATCAAGGCAACCGGCAAGGCCTCCACGCTGCTTCAGGTCACCCATCTGGATCTTGATTTTCACGAGATCATTCTGGAGGCATCCGGAAATGCCCGGTTGCTGAAGCTTTGGCATTCCCTGCGCAGTGAGCTGGAGCTTTGGCTGGGGCGGTTGCACCGCTCGAAACAGCTTCAGACCCGCGGCACGCGCGCCGAGACTGTGACCAGTCATGAAGGTCTGGTGCATGCTTTCAAAACCAAATCGCCAATCGAATGCGAGCGGTTGATGCGCCAGCACATCCTGAGCTGGCGTGAATGGCTGCCGACGACGGAGGTGGATGCATGAGGCGATGGTTCTTCATCGCGCTCGTTTGGCCTGCGGCTGCTTTTGCGGATCAGGGGGGCGAATTCTTTGAGTCGAAAGTCCGTCCTCTGCTGGTCGAGCATTGCTACGAGTGCCACAGCGCGGAGAAGACGAAGGGTGACCTGGCTTTGGAAACGAAGGCTGGTTGGGAAAAGGGCGGAAAATCAGGGACAACCATCGTGCCGGGCAAGCCGGACGAATCCCTGCTTATCAAAGCCGTGCGGTATCACGACGAAGACCTCGCCATGCCGCCGCAGAAGAAAGGCGGCAAACTGCCGGAAAGCGCCATCGCGACGCTGACTGAGTGGGTGAAGATGGGTGCGCCTGATCCGCGTGTGGCCGTGGTCAAGATCGGTGGCATGAAGGCTGATGAGGCGAAGACGTGGTGGGCTTTTCAGCCGCTCCCAAAGGCGGACAATTCACGGACCATCGATGAATTCATCCACGCGAAACTGTCTGAGGCAAAACTTCAACCCTCTGGTCCCGCGGACCCGCGCACGCTGATCCGCCGTGCGGCCTACGATCTGACGGGCCTGCCGCCAACGCCGGAAGCGGTGGATGCGTTTGTCGCGGCTCCGTCGCCGGATGCGTTTGCAAGGCTCATCACCCGCCTTCTCGACTCGCCGCAGTATGGCGTGCAATGGGGCAGGCATTGGCTCGATGTGGTGCGCTATGCTGACACTGCGGGAGAAAACACAGACCGGCCCCTGCCTCATGCGTGGCGCTACCGGAACTGGGTGATGGATGCGTTCAATCGCGACATGCCATATAATGAGTTTGTTAGACTGCAGCTCGCGGGTGATATCCTGAATGCCGGCAAACCGGAGCGCGAACATGGCGAAGGCATCATCGCCACGGGTTACCTCGCCATCGCCCGGCGTTTCGGGCACGACATCGACAAGGACATGCATCTCACTTTCGAGGATGTGATCGACAC
>CANJVS010000333.1 GCA_947477755.1 Verrucomicrobiaceae bacterium
ATTGAAGTTGAAGTCACCACCCCTGGCGTGGCTCATCTCATGCGTCGCATTCTCGCCCAGGTCATCGACAAAGGCACTGCCGCCAGCGTGCGCTCCCAGCATGGATTCAAAGAGATCGGCGGCGGCAAAACCGGCACCACCAATGACTATAAGGATGCCTGGTTCGCCGGTTACACGGACCGTGTCACCTGCGGCGTGTGGGTTGGTTTGGACAAGCCGCAGACCATCATCGAAGAAGGCTACGGCAGTAAACTCGCCATTCCGATCTGGGCTGACGTGATGAAAAAGGCGGTCGAGATCGGCTACATTCCGCCCGGCCCGCGCACCGAGCCGCCGCTTGCGAAAGTCTCTCTCTGCGCCCTCAGCAGTCAGCTCGCTGGTCCTGCCTGCCAGTCCAGCGGAACGGCCTACGAAGACGTGCTGCCCTATGAACTCATTCCCCAGAACTCATGCAACTCTCATCAGGGCATGGCCGCCCAATCAAGGCCCGGCTATGGCCAGTCAAGGCCGAGGGGGCCAGGGTTGCTGGACCGAATTCGCGGATGGTTTCAGTGAGTGGACCATGGCGGCATGTCATCGTGAAGAGTGATTCAACCCCTGGCCGGGATCCGCTTGAACTTGGATGGCCTGGATGAGTGGACGCAGGCGTTCGATCGTCTTTCTGCCAATGCCATGGACGCGGGCCAACTCCTCCACCGAATCGAAAGGGCGTGCTTGGAAGATGGCCTGAGCCAATGCAGGACCAATGCCCGGCAGTGAATCCAGTTCATTCAGGGAGGCTGAATTGATATCGATCAGAGATGACTCAATCACGTGCCCCGTCTTGCGTCCCCTGCGTGCCGCTTCTGAATCGGATAGCACCGCCATCATCGCGATGGCCAGCATCACCACCATGGCCAAGTTCCAGATTGAAGACGGTGCCGCAGTCTCATCAAGTCCAGCGGCGCTCTGTGGGCATTTCGGAGAATGGGGCTTGATCGACATGCGCGAAACTGTGCACAGCACTTCTTTTTTGCCAATCACAGAGCCTCAAGATGCGCTTACCCAGCGAGGAGGGCTTTCACGACCATCCATCGGTTTCTCCGTCAACCGCCCGGAGATCAGCCATCCGGGCCAGCGAAATCATCGGCTCACTTTTTTCATTTTGAGATTGCGTAGCAACAACGAGCAAGCTAATGAGACTCCATTGCATTAACAATGAAGCCTTCAGCTTACATCCGCTCTGTCATCCTGCTTCTCGCGATCGCTTTCATCGCGTCATCAGCTCACGCCTATAACCGGCGTTATGTCTACAGCTACGAGTCCGGCGGCATGCCTCAGGGGTTGTTTGAGTTTGAGCCCTGGGCCACTTATGAGCAGTACTCCAATGGCTTTGCCTGGGAGTTCCGGAATGAACTGGAATACGCAGTGACCGATAGTTTTATTGTCTCTGCCTATATCTCCGACTGGAGCTATTCGAACCTGGGTGGAGTCAAGGAGACCACTTGGAAAACGGCAGGCTTTGAAACGCTTTACACAATGTCTGACCCTACAGTGGATTGGATCGGCTCGGCCATTTACAACGAGGTGCTCATTGGGCCCGAGAAATTCGCGATCGAAACCAAACTGATCCTGCACAAAAACTTTGGTCCGCTGTCCGTGGTCTATAACGGCATTGTCGAAGCCGAGTGGGAAGGTCCCGACTATGCCCAGCGCGTGGGAGTGCTCGGAAACACCCTCGGTGCCAGTTATCAGTTCAATCCCAAGTTTTTCATCGGGCTTGAAGGAACCCATGAGGTGGAATTGGCCAACTGGTCTCAGGGAGGTCAGCACGTCGCGTATGCGGGGCCTAACATTTCCTATCGCACCAGCGGCATGAACCAGCCAGGTAAAGGATCGTTCTTTGCCACCTTAGCAGCTCTAGTCCAGGTGACCAACGTCCAGGACCAGCCGGATTCCCAAATCCGGCTAATCGTAGGCTACTTCTTCTAACCAAATGAATCGCATGCGTGCTTATCTGTCGGTGGCGGCCCTGCTGATCGGAGCATCATGTGCGTCCCTCTCCATCGACAATATAGCGCCACCGGTTTCAGCGGAGGATGCTCAGCTCTATCGCGGGCGACGGATCTACCTAACCAAATGTGCCAGATGCCACGCCCCGGAACCCGTGGCGAAATACAGCAGGTCAGATTGGGACCGGATCATGCCGGAAATGATTGCAGACACTCGATTGGCATCTGCTGATGCCGACGCGGTGACTCGTTACGTCAGGCAGTTTGCACGCTGAAGGCTCGCCGGAATATCCGGCGGTAAAAGCACGCCGATCTAGGTGCGGAGCAGGATCAAAGCTCGATGTTGTCAATCAGGCGGGCTTTATCAAAGAACACGGCCAGGGCAATGAGGCTGTGCGGGTGGGCGATATCGAGGGGTTGGAGGGTGTCCTGATCGACAACGGCGATGTAGTCTTTCCGGCCAAGATTCGCGTGGGCAGCGAGGTGGTCATGGATGAGGTCGAGCAATTTTTTGGCACCGGTAACGCCGCTCTGCCAGGCCTGGCGGGCCGCTGCCAAGGCCGCACGCAGGGCGGGTGCCTGAGCGCGTTCGGCCGGGCTGAGGTAGCGGTTGCGGGAGCTCATGGCCAGGCCGTCGGGCTCGCGCACAGTCTCGATGCCATGGATCTTCACCGGGATGTCGAGATCACGGACAAGGCGGCGGATGATGGCGAGTTGCTGGTAGTCTTTTTTGCCAAAGACGGCCTCGTCCGGCTGCACCAGATTGAAGAGTTTGGCCACCACGGTGCAGACTCCGTCGAAATGTCCGGGACGACTGGCTCCGCAGAGGACTTTGGACAGGCTGCTCTCGCTGATTTTGATGCTGCGATCGGCGTGATACACCTCCTTCAGAGCGGGGGCAAAGACCATGTCGGCACCGGCTCCACGGCACATCATCAAGTCGTTTTCCAGCGTGCGCGGGTAGCGGTCGAAGTCTTCGTTGGGACCGAATTGCAGGGGATTGACGAAGATGCTGGCGGCCACTTTGGCCTCAGGGCCGGCAATCTGGCGTGCTTCACGCACCAGGGTGGTGTGGCCTTCATGAAGCGCCCCCATGGTGGGCGCAAAGATGACATGCCCGGCGATTTTCCTCCAGGCGCGGAGGTCTTTGACAGTTTCGATCAGGATCATGATTTCAGGTCTCGGGATTCAAAAGCCGCCACACCCAGAACAAAGAGTGAGAGGTTCACGGCCATGAGCGCGGTATAGTCGCGGATGATGATGGGCCAGGGCGGGTTTTCGATGAGAAGACGCGCCCAACTAATGATGTGTTTGCTTAGCAGAAAGTGGTCGTAGTCCGCCATGAAGCCCGTCTCGCGCAGGATGCGGTCAATCAGGATGTAGGAAAGCGCGCCGATGGTAGCCGCGGCCGGTTTGATGGGGAAGCAGGACAGGAAAAAGGCGATGCTGCTGATCGTGGTCATGCTCAGGGAAAGGAAAACCGACGCGAGCGCGAAGTGCTGCAGGCCGGGACCCCAGTCGTAGAAAGTCAGCAGTCCAATCTCCGGCACCACGACAAAGAAGCCGCCACCCCAGCCTTTGATCAGGACGCCGAGCAGAAAGGCTGACCAGGTGATGAATTGGATCAGCGCGATCGTGTAGCCGATGCAGGTGAGGTACTTGATCAACAGCAGGCGAGCCCGGCTGATCGGACGCACCAGAAGCAGCCGGTAGTGACCGTCCTCACCCTCCTTCGCCACGATGTCCCCGGCCACGAGTGCCAGATAAATGGCTCCGAGCAGCACCACGGAAAAGCCGAGGATGATCTGGGCCAGGGTGAGAGCGGAGTAATATTGCTCAAAGGCCTGCCCCTGACGTGAAATCATGCGCTCAAAAATACGCTCCACGCCTTTGAGGCGGAAGATGATCAGAATCACAATTTCCAGCGCCAGAAACGCGCCGAAGCCGATGTAGGTGCGGCGGCGCGCGAAGAGCTTCAGCAGTTCACCCTGCCACTGTCGGAAGAATAAAATCATGCACTGGTCATCCCCAGATAAAATTCTTCCAGCGTTGGTTTGTGCGGCTGCCAGGAGTCCACGCGCACGCCGGCATCCACCAGCTGTTTCAGCATTTCATGCCCCGCCACATGGGCGGGCAGGGTGACAATGCTGGTTGCGGGATCCATGGCTGCCGCAGCGCGGGAGAGCACCTCGCGCGCCTTGGTCAGATCACGCGTCTGCAGGATGAAGGCCGACTGGCTTTTCTCCTGCGATGGCACGGGGCCTTCATACATCTTGCGGCCCTGCTTGAGAATGACAC
>CANJVS010000334.1 GCA_947477755.1 Verrucomicrobiaceae bacterium
CAGGGATCGAGGCCATCGCCTTTGCGCGGGCCATAGGTTTCCAGATCGAGGGCGACCGACTTCGCCCCCAGGATGGCGGCGGCAATTTGAGGGAGTGTGTCGCGTGAAGTGACTGGAATCGGGGTTTGGCGCACGTGGCGCACAAGGCGCACGCACTCCTCCCCATCTGTACTACCGTTTATATATATATTTTTATTTTTAATATCATCATGAATTATTTCCCCAGTGTCTGACACAGAGGAAACACGTGCGCTTAGTGCGCCACGTGCGCCGGATTTAGAGGATTGGACGGCTTCAAACGTGGGGTTTGCATCGGCATTTACCACCGGAGCGGTTTCAGCAGCGGCGGATGAGTGCGCCATGTGCGCCGAACTGCCGAACAGTTCACCGACCAAGTCCACATGCTCATTCCTCGCGGCAGTGAAGATGAACTTCTGTTTCTGCGTTTCACGCACTCGGTCGTCCACTCGCATGGCGATGCCACCGAGTTGGCGGCCTCGAAATTGCCGGAGATCTTTGCCCACCCGTGTCTTCACGCCCTTCTCGGCCAGATCACCGAACCACGAGAACATGTCCTCGTCGTCATGTGCGATGATCACGTCGTAGATTTCACCTTTGGTGATCCACTTGTCGGGATGGGTGGCGAAGCAGGCTGCAAAAAGTGCCTTCATCGCTTCCGTCTGCCGGTCGGCAGGCAGGCCACCATCATCATCGTGCGGCAGGCAGGGATCACCCAGGCCATTGACCTGCATGATGCCGCCGACAATGGCCGCCCACTCGGGAAAGCTGCTGAAGGGCGTCGGGCCGCATGGGCAACCTGCATCCATCCATCGCCGCACCAGCGCGGCCACAGCAGAGAGCATCTCGCTGCGATGCCGCAGCAGCCAGCCGTGAAGGTCGGGTTTGGGAAACAACCGCCCGTTGGCGTTTTCTTCAGCGAACATGAGTGAGATGCGCCGGGTGCGCGGCTCCACATCAGGACGAAACGTGAGGCCGATGTTGGCAGAGATGGAGAACTCGATCTCGTTGGGCAGCTTCAAGTCTGCTTTGCCTTCGGTGCTGCCAAGATTGCGGGCGGCAAACATCTTGCTGGTGATCGCACCGATGAAGCAGGCGTCCTGAATGTGACCTTGGCAGTTGGCGAAGTGGATCATCCGCCGTCCGCTCATCAGTGCGGCGGTGATGCGCTTGCGCGTTTCCTCACTCTCACGCTCCAGCGCGCTGTCCTCGCAGCTATGGCCTTCGTAAACCATGTGCGACACACCTGCGAGATAGTCTTTCCCGGCGCGCGGGCGGTTGGCTGAATAATGCCAGAGCGGGAAGCGTGCATCCCAGCCCATCAAGCCACGGCAGTAGGGCGTGATGAAGCGTGCGAGTTGGTGAACCAGACTTTGCTTATCGCGCCAGCCAAAGCCTTCGTGTGCCTCGCGAATCCATAGCATGGCCTCTTCAGCCGACATGGGTTTGATCACCGGCGCTGAAGGATCGGTGTAGATACGAAAGCGCGCATCATAGCCAGGCTGCGGGTAGGCGATACTGCCGTCATCGAGTCGGATCGGCAGCGGCAGATCAATGATGCGGATGATTTCCGGTAGGCGGCGTTTGAACTGAGGGGCTGCCAACAATCCGGCAGCACACTCGCGTGTCATGGTGCGAGCCAGGAACTGCGGTTGGCCGCTCTCCTGATCCATCTGCACGATGCCGGTTTGCAGATGGTCCTCCACGGCGGTCCGTGCCTCCACCGGTTCCATCGGCACGAAGCCAAGCGACTGCGCCTTCTCCGAATAACGCACCAGGGAGATGGCAACAACACGGCTGGCCTTGTTGAACCAGATACGCTTGGGCTCAATCACCTCGGCGATCTCGGCCGCGAACTCTGAATCCTCGCGATCCAATCCCGGCAGTGGAATGCGCGGGCGACCTTCACGATCCTTCTGGCCGTCTTTCCACACTCGTTGTTCGCGGCAATACTCATCGACGATGCCGGACTGCTGTGACTCGAACCATTCCACGACTTCCTTGATGGTGCGCTCGGCGCAATGCGCGTGCAGGCATTTGAATCCGGGTGGCTCGGATGCGAAGATGGCGGTGTCGGTGCCAATGCCCTCGTTCTGTTTGGAGTGATCATGATCCCACGGACAGCGCACGCCCCACTTGTTCTCATCGGGATCAATGCAGTCGCCCAAACGCCCCGCACGACGGAATAGTGCCACGATGTCGAGTGTGGCGAGATCGCCGTTGAAGGCGGACCACCAGGCGGATTCTTTCTTCGGGCGACCACGCTTGGCTGCTTCGGGAGTTTCAAATCCAAACCAGTGTCGCAACTGTTGCCAGCTCACCTCGGGAATGGGGCCGGTGATTTCCCAGGTGTAACGATGGCCGCTTTTATGGACGGACGGGCTCAGCACGATGTTGAGGCCATCGAAATACAGTTCAGCACTCACCTTGTCATTGATCTGACAGGTGATGGCCTTCTTCGATTTGAGCACCGACTCAGGAAGATCGCGACAGATGAAGGACAGATGCGCGCCACCGCCGGTGAGTTCACGCGGCACATGAGACAGTTCAGGTTTCGTTGCCAACCAAGTGCGCACGGATTCACCCGCATCAGGCTTGCTGTCGAGATCCACATGGATGAAGGGCGGGCGCACCACGCAGCCCACATTGGTGTGGCTGGTGCCGTTGAAGTGACGCTTCAAAAAATCCTGAGTGACTTCCTCGGCACGATGATTGCGCCAGCCTTTCAGGATAGGTTTTTTGCCGCGCTCCTGCTCGTCGCCACGATCTGGTGGCATGAGTGGATGCACGGCCCAACCAAACTGGTCGTGGTAAAACTGCGCTGCCTGTAGGCGGTCGAGTTCGTTGATGTTTTCGGGGATGGAAAAGGTCATGCAGTGGTGGGATTGAGAGATTGGTAAAATTCCAGCGCGGCACGGCTGACGAACACGCCGTTGAACCACGCCTTGAGATTGAGACCTGCGAGTGTGCGCACCCGCGAGAGTGCCACGTAGGCTTGGCCGGGTTCGCGTGCGGCTCGCACGTCGATGTAAGCCGAGTCGAGCGTGAGGCCCTGCGCTTTATGGATCGTGAGGCTCCACGCCAATCGCAGAGGGATCTGCACAAAGGTGGCGCTGTGTTTGTCGCGCGAATCAAACCGCCATTCATAGGGCGCGACGCGGATCGGCAGCCCGTCGCAATCGACGAGCACTTCATCACGCCCACACACAACCACCGTGCCGGTCTGACCATTCACAAAACCCAGATCGGGTTTGTTCACGGTGAACATGACCCTGGCACCTGGCTTGAGCACGAGATGCTCGGGCGTGAGCAGATTGTTGCGCAGGAACTGGACCTGATGATCAGGACCGTTGGTGCGTGCCTGATAAACGACTTCGGTTTCGTCGATGCAGGAGAGCCGGTAGGCGTTCCATTTATCCACCTGCGTGTTGTGGGTGAACAGCCGTGGTGTGTCGGCATTCGGGAAGTGAACCACTCGTGACGCAAGCAGTGCCGAGTTATCCGCATTGAGCCTTCCTTGCCGGAATTCACCGAGGGCCGCGAGAAACTGCGGCTCGTCTTGACGGTGAACCTTGGTCAGATGGATCACGGCAAAGCTGGCGCGTTGCCATGCCTTCGTTTGGAACGCCCAGTCATAAGGCTCGCTGGGGTTGGTGCGCACCGGCGGCAGTTGCAGGTAGTCTCCTGTGGCGATGATCTGGATGCCACCGAACGGCGACGGATCACGCCGCACCGTGCGACACAGCAGGTCGAAGAACTCCAGCGTGACACCGGAGAGCATCGACACCTCGTCGAGCACGAGGAGGCGGCAGGCGCGGATGCGGTCCATGCCGGCACGCACCGACTGGCGTTTGTCACGCATCAGTTCACGCAGGAACGCGTGTGGATCATCGCCCCGTTTGGGGCCCAGCATCATCCCGCTCCAGCGGTGCAGCGTGCTGCCGCCAATGTTGAGTGCGGCGATGCCGGTGGAGGCCGTGATCGCCACGTCATCGTCGTCAGCGTCGATCTCGTTGCGCAACAAGGTGCTCTTGCCTGTGCCCGCTGGACCGGTGAGCAGGACGTTGCGGCCCTGCTGCACCAACCGGCGCAGAGTGATGGAGGATGGATCGTGCATCAGCCGAGGTGGGTGTGCAGAATCCAGCCGAGGCAGAACCCCAGCAGCATGAAGAGTAAACGCCACAGATCAGTGGGGCGCAGACGATGGGATGAGGAACGCAGTCGCAAAGGTTCGTCGAGGTAGGACATGAGCGTGGGCATG
>CANJVS010000335.1 GCA_947477755.1 Verrucomicrobiaceae bacterium
ATCAACGACGGCATTGGCAAGAAGAAGAGACGGGATGGCTGGCATAACAAAAAGTTTTTAACGAATGACAAAACTGAGCGGGGCGACGAACTCGCGCACTTGACCTGGAGGTGCTTTACCGTTCCTGCGCACCCATGAGGCGGCATACTCATCAAGCGAGGAGTTTCCGCTGGTGCCGATGACACTCACGCTGGTGGCACGGCCCGAGGCACCGACGACAATTTTTAATCTGACCGTTCCCTGAATGCCGAGTGAGCGCAGAGAGCTTGGGTAGCCGGGTGTTGGAATCACAAACGTGCCGCGACCACCACCCCCGCCACCATCTCCCGAACCCGTTCCCGCTCCAGGCATGCTGCCAGCCATCGAGCGCCGCGGCGCCGTTGGCTTGGGGCTGGTCACACGCTTGACCTCCGGTTTTGGCTGAGCCGGATCCACGGGGCGCAGAGCCGTCTCGATCTTGGGCGGGGTGGGAATGGTAAACACATCCTCCGTCACCAGCGCCACAGCCAATTCCGGCAGATCGGCCAACGGCTCGCTGATCTCCGTTGGTTCCGGCACCTGAGGCGTCTCAATCACTGTCTCGGGTGGCACCTCCGTCGTCTCGCTGGCTGCGGACAGTTCCACCATCATTGCCGCCTCAGGCGCTGCGGTGTCCAGATCCGCCTTGGGTTTGCCCATGGAAAGAAGCACCGGCTCGGGGCCATCATCCGTCCAGAGGCCGGAGACACCCACCGCCAAAAAGCTGGCCGTGATCGCGACAAGCCAGGACCACTTGGCCAGCTCCTCGTCAGGCCGCAGCCTCCAAGGCTTGCCCGCGACAGCCAGCGCACCATCGGGAGGTGGTGAGAATCCCCGTGGTGGAGATGCGATGCTGGGCGAGGCAGACATAGAGTTAATGAACGATAAACTGGGGAACAAAAAATGGCGAATGATCCAAACTGGTCAAAGTCTATCGGGGCTGGGTCATCGAAACCAGAAACTCTTATCTCCTGGACGGGCAAAAAGTGTTCATTCGCACTTGCTGAGCAGCTTGCCCACTGTGGTGTGAATTTTGTCTCAGCCAGCCGCTCCACTCGCCGACATGTCCTGATTGTAGAATACCTTGATGAACTTCATTCCCTTCTTGTCATCGTAGCCACGTTCAAGCACCGGATCGTGTTCGGTGGAGAGGGTGGACTTCACGTGGATCTCCACGCCCGTGTCCAGTTTCAGCACGGCTCCGATGCGCTTGCGCGCCTTGGTCACGTCTTTCTTTGAGATGTCGAAACTCGTTTCAAATGACTGTCCCTCCTCCTCCTCAACCCGCGCCCGGTGTTCCTGGAATCTCTCCACGGCTTCCGGTGTTTTCAGCACCTCCTGCTCAAACTCCTGAAGGTCAAACTTCTCGCGATCGTCAAAGTAATCCAGCGCCTGCCGCGCGGTGTTGCAGGTCTCCCAGGGCGGCGTGTCTTCCTCCGATTTTTTCTCACCGAGAAATGACACCGCCATCCTGGCATAGGCGTTCGTCAGAAAAGCCGCATCCGGCACCGCCTCAACACCGAGGAAGTCACGCGTCCAAAAACGCGCATCAGCACCACTGCGATCAAAGGTCAGGACGTAATATCCTTTGTTCGGCCAATGATCGATGATCAGGCAGCCCTTGTCGATTTTCTCCGGGTGAATCCCCTGCTCTGTCGAAATGCGCAGATCACCATCCTTGGTCGTGATGCTCAGGAACGGCGTCACACTTTCGGACTTCAGAATGCACAGCCCCTGCACCAGTTCACCCTCGATATGGATCTCCTTGATATGAGCGATGCACAGATCACCCGATTTGATGTTCGGATGATTCGATTTCGAGTATAGCCGCTTTGCGATCTCACATCCGCGTTTCAGCAATTCATCACCGTCGGCAAAGATCGCCTTCGCGCAGGTATTCATCTCATGCTGATCCAGCGACGAATGATGAGTGAATCGATGCGCCATCAAATTCTTGAACGGCTTCAAAAAAATCGCCGTCAGCGCCGCCTGATCCGCCTCGGGTATCTCAAACACTTCGCGTGATGTCTGCAAGGGTTCCTCCCGCTGAGGATGACCAATCTTGGCAAGGATGAGGCGGGTGGCGGTGGCGGTGTTGAGGCGGAGTTTGACGGACATGCGGGGGCCTGAGAGTATGGAGGAATGCCCCGGTGCCAAGAGTTTCGCACACGTAAAAAACACTTCGCGGCTGAGAGCCCGCCATTCATGGTCCTGGCATGAAGCCGCTTCACCGAGCGAACGGGCATGAGTCCATGCAAGGGCTCCTCATTTCATCATTCACAGTGGACGATCGAGTAATCCAAGCGAAGGCCTTGCGTTTGATTTTACTAGCCTGAAATCGATGTTACGGAGCAGCCATGGCTTCGAAATTTCTGCTCTTGTCTTGCCTGATCATCACGACGCTTGCCTCAGCTCTGCCGGTGCGACCGCAAGGGCAGGCATTGCCTGATGTGGCAGCGATTCCCATGCCACAGGGGGCATTGTTGGAAAAGGATCATCAGGCTCAGGAGCGGGCATGGGCGCAGCGTTGCCTGCTGCAACCAGCGAAGCAAACCTGGGAGGGCAAACCCTGGGCAGCCGAGGCCACGGCTCTGGTGGAGGCGGCGCTGGAACTCAAAATGAAGGAGGGTCTGCTGGACAATACGCTGGGTTCGCTGGCACCGCGATTCCGTGAACTGCTGAAATCCGTGATGGATGAACCTCTGATCAATGTCCTGGCAGCTCAGTCGCTATATGCTGAGCGCCTAAACTGGCGTGACTGCAAAGCGGTGCTCAATCAATTGCTCAATCAAGGCGGGCTCAAAGGTGCGCTGGAATGCCAGGCATTGGCGGCCCAGATCATCCAAATGAAGAGTCAAAGTGATGCAGAGAATGCATCGGCGCGTGCGCGACTGCTTGAGGCAATGATCCGCTCAGTAAATGACGGCAGTTATGATGCCGAATCGGAGGCGGTATTCATCCGCCATCAAATTGCCTATTTGGGTCTGGTGGGAGCTGAAACGATCGATCCCATTGTGCGCTGGCAGACCGCGATCACCGGGAGTGCCTGGCCCGAGTGGGTTAGGTTCACGCTCCAGGGCGAAGCAGAGGTGGATCTGGCCTGGGTTGAGCGCACTTCGCAGTGGGCTTCCGAGGTCACAGATGCGCAGTGGAAAGGCTTTGCCGCTCATCTTAAAAATTCACGCGATCTGCTGGCCAAAGCCAATCGCTTGCGACCAGACCGCCCTGAAGCGGCATCCATCATGATCAAAGTGTCCAGAGGTGAAGGCGTGGACGAGTCCGAAATACGGGCATGGTTTGACCGCGCTGTGTGTGCCCAGTTTGATTACCTGCCTGCCTACAGCAACCTGCTTTGGGCTTACCGTCCGCGCTGGGGCGGCAGTCACGGTCTGGTGCTGGCGTTCGGGAAGGCCTGCGCGGAGACCCGGCGCTTTGATACCGTGGTGCCCTCACGTCTAATGACAGCTGCGCTCGATGTGGCGGCAGAGACTGGAAATGCGCGCCAGGTTTTTCGTCATGAATTGATCCAAAAAGCCATCGTAAACATGTGTCAGGGCTACCTGGATGCGCAGGACACGGCACCACAGACACGGCAACTTCGGGTCTCTGATGCCGCTTTTTGTGCCTGGCTGGCGGATGATGACAAGTTGGCGGTGAAAGCTCTGAAAGAAGCAGGACCACGTCTCCACCCGTCCACGCGTCTGCAACTTCACAGCATTCTTTTGCATGAGAATCTCATGCGCGCCGAAGCGGCAGCGGATGCGGGCGAGTTCGGAGAGGCCCTCCGGGCAGCAGCAAATCCACCCAAGGACACCAACCTGAAGACGCTGCATGAAATCTTAACCAAGGTGGATACGAAAAACCTGTCACCTGCCGCACTGGACTATCTGGAAGAGGGGAAAGAGATCGTCGCATTTCCCGCGTCTCTCGCCTCTGGCGAATGGGTGCCCCTGAAGATGCATCAACACCTCACAAATTATTATCAGGACGGCGGTCAGTGGAGTGTGGACAAAGAAGGCGGACTGGTCGTCACGGGTGATGACACCCTGTGGGCGAAAATAGCACTGCGCATCCCATTGAAAGAAGACATCGAGTTGCAGGGTGAATTTGCCATCGACGTGCCGGAAGGCATCGAGCTTTCTGAACAGGGATACGGGTTCGGCCCCATGCTGCGCTGGCAGCAGGAAGACGAGACATGCGTCCGCTTCATGGTCTTTCAAAATAGCGGACACGGCGCCTGCACCCAGGCCTACTGCAAG
>CANJVS010000336.1 GCA_947477755.1 Verrucomicrobiaceae bacterium
ATTGTGGGAGGCGACGAGCGCCTCGCGCACGGTGATCTGGGTGCGGGACCATTTCGGGTTGGGGACTTCCATCCCATACTCGCCAAGGATGCCGGTGAATCCGCCGATCATGACGCGGTCATTGCCGAGCGGTTCGTCGGCGATGGTGGTCATGGGAAAAATGTTCGATTGATTGAATGCCGCGGCATACACGAACGGGATGAAAGCGGTGCCTGTGGGGCGCAGGCTGTCCGTGGCGCGGTTGTACTGGCTGTCGTTAAAATCGCGACCTCCGACGAGGGCCAGGATGGCCCCGTCACTGTTGTCCATGACCACGATGGCTCCCTGCAAGTACTCGGGTTTCGGGCGCGGAACGGTGGCGGCGGCTCCACCGGTTGAGACGCTTTTACGCCAGTCGGTGATGACCTTGCGGAACTGCTCATAGGTCTGGTGCGCGTAGCCCGGATGCTGCTCCACTTCAGAAAGGCGTTTCTTCATGACCTGCTCGGCCTTGATCTGCAGTTCCTTGTCGATGCTTGTGTAGATCTTGAATCCGCCGCTGAGCGCACGCTCCTCACCCACGAGGGCGACGACCTCCTCACGCACGGCATCAAAGGCATAGCTCAGCCGTGGATCGGTGCTGTGCGGCGTGGTGATGATGGGCGTTTTTTTGGTCTCCTCGGCCTCTTCACGCGAGATGTGCTTTTCGATCACCATGCGTTCGAGCACGTAATCGCGCTCCTTTTTGGCCCGCTCGGGATGGCGGTTGGGCTCGATGTTGTTCGGGCTTTTGATTAGTCCCGCAATGGTGGCGGCCTCGCCAAGGCTCAGGTCTTTGGCGTCCTTTCCATAATAACCGCGTGCCGCAGCTTGGATGCCGTAGAAGTTTTTGCCGAAGAAAATGCGATTCAGATACAGTTCGAGGATATCGGACTTCGAGTAGGTGCGCTCAATGCGCTGTGCCACGAAGGCCTCCATGAGCTTGCGCTTGTAGCTGCGCTCCATGAGCCCAAAGGTCTGTCGTGCAAGCTGCTGGGTGATGGTGCTGGCTCCCTGCGTGACAGCTCCGGCCTTGAGGTTCAGATACACGGCGCGCACCAGGCCGATGTAATCCACGCCATCATGCTGGAAAAAGCGGCTGTCCTCCTGTGAAATGAGGGCGTCGATGAAGTGCTGGGGAATGTCCTTGATGGTGACGGGCGTGCGGTTCAGCACATAAATGCGGGAAAGTTCCTCGCCATTGCGGTCATAGATCTGGCTGGCAGCCTCCAGCTTCTTGAGTTCGTTGAGATCGTAGCTTTCTGACTTGCTGTGCAGCGGGGCGACAACAACGGCATAAATACCCAGAAGGGTCACCCCTGTCAGCATGGCCAGCGCCAGCAGGGCGGCAAACCACACGCGGCGGTAGAACGGCAGCTTCATGACGGATATGCCCCGCCAGTTGGTATTAGGTTTCGGTTCAAGACCAAACATGAGAGGTGGCTTGTGATAAAAGGACGCGCAAAGTAGCCATGCCGCGCCCGCCCGCCAGTTTTTTCCCGTGACACCGATCCATCAGATTCTGCTCGACCGCCTCGCTTCAGTCCCGTGCCTGACCTTTGCCGAGGTGATGGAGCTGGCCCTGTATCATCCTGAACATGGCTATTATGGACCCGGGCCGCGCCGCATCGGGCGCAGTGGTGACTTTTACACGGCGGTCAGCGTGGGGCCGCTCTATGGCCGGCTGCTCGCCATGCTGGCAGGGCAGGTTTGTGAGGAACTGGGCAATCCGACCGGATTTACCGTCATCGAGCAGGCAGCGCATGATGGCCAGCTTGCGGAGGATATTTTGGAGGCCAGTGCTTTTGACTACCTCATCGTCGAGCCAAATCCGCGCTACGAGGCGGTGCAGCGGGAGAAATTGTCGCGTTTCGGTGCTCGCGTGCGCTGGGTGGATTCGCTGGCCGGTGTTCCCGATCTGCCGGCCTTGTTCGTTTGCAATGAACTGCCTGATGCAATGCCGGTGCATCTCGTCCGCTGGAATGGTGAGGCGTGGCTGGAGTTGCAGGTGGTGGCCGATCCGGCAGGCGCACTGTCCTTCACGCACGGCCCGCTTTCATCACCCGAGCTCGCTGCTGAAGCCGCCCTGCTCCCGCGTGATCTGACGGATGGTTATACCACCGAGATCGGTCTGGACGCGCTGGACTGGATGCGTGAGCTGGCCGCGTCAAATTTTCACGGGGCGGTCTTCATTGCCGATTACGGGTTCGATCATGACGAGCTGTATGCGCCGGAGCGCAGCACCGGCACACTGCGCCGCTACCACGCGCACCAGACGGATGACCGCGTGCTGGAAGGTCTCGGTGAGTGCGACCTGACGGCCCACATTCATTTCACAAGGCTCATCGAAACCGCCGAAGCGGCAGGGATGAGGCAGCGTGCCTATGAGCATCAGGGCCGCTATCTGGGAAAGCTCGGACTGCCCTGGCTGGCCACTCTGGAGGGGCGTGCTCCCGATGCCGCCACGCAGGCTTTGTTGCGGCAGTATCATTCGCTCACGCATCCGGCCTTCCTGGGTCGCTCCTTCCGCACGGTCGTTTTTAACAAGCAGCCCGGCTGAAACGCCCGCTGCCGCTAACCATCATTGCTCAGGCGTGATCACACGCGGGGCGGATTCAAAACGGCCCGGAACGTCTCGGCCAAAGAGCTTCGGCTGTTCTTGAATGCTGCGGTCTGCTTGCGGGGCGAGTTGATCAAAGAAGACATCAAAGCGCAGGCTGCATTGAAGCCGCCGCTGACTGCGGTCGATCTTGGGATTGACCTCAATCAGAGAGGTTGTGTAGGGCGGTTCAGCCTTGAGTTTTTGCACCCGCTCGCGCGCCTGGGCCAGGGACAATGATTTGTCTTTGATCACGGCATCCAGTCTCTCCAGATCACTGCGCTGGAGATCACCCCACAGCTTGCGCCAGACCGCCGGTTCGACCCGTACCGCCTGCACGTTCACCCAGCGCTTTTCCTCTTTCGAGACCTGTTGCCAGAAGCCGGCGATCAAAAGAAAAGGCTCATCAATCCCGAATTGCCGGAGAGCATCACCGAACCCGATGGGCGTTCCGTATTTCACGGCCTTTGGATTGACCGGGATGCCGCCGTGATCTGGATTGTATGCCGCCGGGACGTCCCATTTCTGCGTGTATCCCTTCGGCTCATATCCGCCGAAAAAGCTGTCCCGCAGCCACTTCTCAAAGAGCAAGCCATGCGACTGCACCTCAAGCGCTGGCGAACTGAACGCCGCCAGCAAGATCAGGAGTGCCAGCGCCGCCCTGCCCATCAGTGGCCCTTCACTTTCGTTTTCACCCGCAGCAGAAACATGTCCGCCGTGATGTACAGCGTGCTCTTGTCCTCGCCGCCCCAGGCGCAGTTCGCGGTGGCCTGGCCGGTCAAAATGGAGCCGAGGTGCCGGCCCTCTTTGCTGATGATCAGCACGCCGCCGGGACCCGTGGTCCAGATGTTGCCGAGCGAGTCCACCTTCATGCCGTCGCAGCCGCCTTTGCGCTCGGGCGACTTCAAGGACTGCGCGTTGAAGAATTCACGGCCTTTGACGGCTTTTGGCACGATGACACCATTGATGATCATGGCGATGCCGCTGAGTTCATAGGCCATGATGCGCGTGTTGTCCTTGTCTGACACCGCGACATAGAGCGTCTTTTCATCCGGGCTCAAAGCGATGCCGTTGGGCCATTTGAGGTCATCGATCAACAAAGTGACCGGCACATTCGGAGCGTCCGGTTTGACCGCATACACGCCATGGTAAGGCGATTCGGGAGTTTCACCTTTTTTCAATCCATAGGGCGGGTCGGTGAAAAAAATCGTGCCCTTGCTGTCGATCACCAGATCGTTTGGACTGTTGAAGCGCTTGCCATCGTACTTGTCAGCCAGCGGGGTGAATTTGCCATCCTTCTCCAGCCTGGCGATTCGGCGCTCGCCATGCTGGCAGAGGATCAGATTGCCGGCGGCATCCCTGGCCAGGCCATTGGATCCCTGTCCTTCGCCATTCAGGCTGCCGCTGGGCTTGAGTAAAACGGAGGCGCTGGTGTCACCTTCCTTCCATGCAAAGACCGTGTTCTCAGGCACGTCGGAAAAGATGATTTGTCCATCCTTCCACAGCGGTCCTTCCGACCAGTTGAAGCCGCTGGCCAGCACTTCAATTTTCGCATCGGAAGCGAGCAGTGCATCCAGCGCCGGGTCGAGTTTTTCGATGCTGCCCTTGAACTCAGGCAGTGGTTCGGCGGCAAAGGCGGCAAGGCACAGGAAGGGCAG
>CANJVS010000337.1 GCA_947477755.1 Verrucomicrobiaceae bacterium
GCCTTTGCGGTGCCGCTGGCATCATTGACGACTTTCCACATGCCTTTGCGAACGAGTTCAAGTTCAGTGTCCGAGAAATACTGGCTGAGATTGGCGCGCAGGACCTGCTTGTGAGGCTCCACCATTTCATCACCATCTTTGACCTGATAAAGCAAATGCGGCTTGTAGGATTTCCCCGAAGCCACAGCCCCGGAAACACTGGCCATCTGCAATGGCGAGGCAAGCACCGATCCCTGGCCGATGGAAGTGTTCGCAGTGTAGCCAGAGCTCCAGCGCTCCGCCGGACTGTGAATGCGAAGCCATTGAGGATTCGGCAGGATGCCTGTGTCCTCCTCATCAAGTTCAATGCCCGTCTTCTCACCCAAACCGAGGAGCTTGCCAACCTTGCTGATGTTATCGATCCCGGCGGCATTGCCATACTGATAGAAGAAGCAGTTGCAGGAGCGCATCAGCGCATCACTCAAATTTAGCGTGCCGTGGGAGCCTCCACTCTGACGCTGAATCCAGCACTGCATTGCATTGGTGCCGTAAGTCACGCTGCCACTGCAATTGAACCGCTGACCCTGAATGTGAGCAAGGCAGCCCGCAAGCGCGATGGGCACTTTGTAGGTCGAACCGGGCACGAAACCACGGATGGCACGATTCAGGAGGGGGACGGTTTTGTTTGCCAGCAGCGTGTCCCAGTCTGCCTGCTTGATGCTTGGAATGAAACGATTCGGGTCGTAGCTGGGCACGGAGGCCATCGCGAGCACTTCGCCGGACTGTGGATTCAGCACAACCACCGAACCGCGCCCGATACCGCCTTCCCTGAGCGCTTTTTCGGCGATGTATTGGATGCGCGCATCAAGGGTTAAATACACATCATTGCCTTTGCGGGGCGGTTCGTAACTTCCCTTCACCTCGCCGACAATACGTCCGCGTTCATTCTTCTGCATGGTCCGCACGCCGGGTCGGCCACGGAGAAATTTATCAAAACTCTTTTCGACGCCCGCGCCGCCAAAGTCATCCGGAACATAATAATCCCAGCCCTTACGCTCCTCCTCAGAAGCGCGCTGGTCATCGGGCAGGCGGACATAACCAAGAATATGACAAGCCAGAGCCCCGAGCGGATACACCCGGCTGCCGCGCTCCGCCACAGTGACTCCGGGCAGGGAGAGATTGTGCTCGGCAAAGCGGCTGAATTCAGGGAAGGTGAGATTGTCTCGGTAAACCCAGGGAATAACCCCGCCAAAGCTGCGGTAATGCACGCGCAAGTCGCGCTCCGCATTGAAAGCCACCGAGAGGCCCATTTCCGCAAGCCTTGCCTCGATCAACTCTTTAAACATGGTCACAATGTCAGGCTCATCCTTTTGGCGGATGATTCCCCGGTCGGTAAAATTGACCTTCAGGGTCGGAACCGGAGTGTTTTTGATGCGGCACTGGCGGACATACTCGTCCAGGACCTCACGCAAATTGACACGCACTTCAAAAGTGGCGCGACTGGTGGCTAGAACAATGCCATTGCGGTCCTTGATCTCCCCCCGGACGCCCGGGATGCGTGCGCGCTCACGTTTGGCCTCGGGCACCTTGTCCACAAACTCCTGATGATGCTCGATCTGCAGCCACCAAAGCCTGTACACGAGCATACAAAACCCGCACAGCATGGCGAGGGTGAACAGATAAAGCCTGAATCGATATTTAACGACCATCGAATGAGTACCTCAGTCCATCATATTTGATTTCATAACGAGACAGTTCAGCCAGGGAATATAGCAAAAGAAAAATCAGCGGTGATGCCAACATGGCCAGCAGCGTGTCTGTGATCATCTTTGACCACACGGCGGTCGCAAAATGGAAACTTCCCCTTAAAAAAGTCATCATTAAGTACTCCAGCAGCAGCCAAAGGAACGTGGTGCAACCCACCAGCAATACAGGCAGCTCCATCCGGCCCCGTTTGAACAGCGGTCGAACGCCCTGCAAAAACGTGCCCATCAATCCAAACACAAGAATGGACACGCCAAATCCGAACCCGCCCACCGAAGCCAATTCCGGCGTGGCAAGCGGCCCGTTAATCAAACTCTCGGAAACACTTTTCACCGCCTCTGGAGCCCCCGGCAGATAGCGCGCATCCCAGAGGAAACCGGTGATGAAGGCCAGTAGCAGCATCATTGGAAACGGCACTGCCACTGCTGCCGCAAAGAAGAACACAGGAGGTAGCAACAATGTCGCATAGTGAGCCATGGGAACCCCGGGGATGAACTCCTGAAGCACGAAGGTGATCAGCAAAAGCAGGAAAGTGGCGGGATAGAAGATCATAGGGGCGGATCATCATCACTTCTGCGCCTCGACCGCAGACTGCAGATCGAGCACAAACACATACTCAAGCATCGAGAAATCCACGGCGGGTTCCACAACCGCCTCACCGGTGATGTCCTTGTTTTCGAAACGCTTGACCCGCCCGATGAGCAGGCCGGCAGGGAATACGCCACCTTCACCCGTGGAGACCACATTGCTGCCGGGATTGATCACGGCGTTTCTGTTGAGAAAACGCAGCCGGAGATCAGGGCGCAGATCCAGACCGGCACGCTCGCCGGCGATGATTCCCTGCTCCAATGTACCCTCAATTTTGGATGAAACGCGGCACATCTCATCAGTCAGAAGAATCACTTCAGCCATGTGCGGCGCCATTTTTCCCGTTTTGCCGATCAGTCCATTAGCGCTGATCACAGGCGTGTCGGTTGCCAGTCCATCAAGCAGCCCCTTGTCGATGATCATCGTATTCCACCAGGTTGCGGAAACGCGCTTGATGACCCGCGCGACACTCATTTTGAAAGGAGATTTTTTTTTCAGCTCAATGAGGCTGCGTAAATGGTTATTCTCTTCAAGTGCCTGCGAGTACTTTTGGGAAATGATCCGCAGGCTCTCCACCTCGATCTGCAAGCGCTCTTTCTCGCGCTTTACTTCGGCTGGGTCATCCGGTGAAGCAAGAACCTCAGACACTCCGTGCTCGATGGCGGCGCTTGAATGAATGAAGGGTGATAAAACGGCCATGACCTTCCCCTGAATCATGCGTGTCGTCGGCGTGTTGAGCGTGAAAACCGAAATGACGGCCACGGCGAACATCAGCAACGCGAGGAGGTTGAGTTTTTTCATGGATGCGTGGTCTCCAAGATCATCAGTTCAGAGACGTCTCTGTCCCAACAGGGATGGATGATCACATCGGTGGTTAGATCAGACCTCCGTTGTGCTGACCTTCTTCAGGAACTCGAGTTCATTCAATACACGACCAGCACCTTCACCCACCGCGCTCAGTGGATCTTCGGCGATGTGCACAGGCAATGCTGTTTCCTCCTGAAGAAGTTTGTCCAAGCCCCTCAGCAGGGCGCCACCACCGGCAAGCATGATTCCCCGGTCCACCAAGTCAGCAGCAAGTTCCGGTGGGCAGCGTTCCAAAGTCGTGCGCACCGCGTCAATAATCGCATTCAGGGGCTCCAGCATTGCTTCACGCACTTCCTGACTGGTGATGGTGATGGTTTTTGGAAGACCTGCCACCATGTCACGGCCCTTGACCTCCATCGTGGTCTCCTTACCCAGCGGGAAAGCCGACCCGATGCGCAGCTTGATCTCTTCAGCGGTGCGCTCACCAATCATCAGATTGTAAGCGCGCTTCATGTAATTAATGATCGATTCGTCGAGCTCGTCGCCGGCTACGCGCACACTGCGGCTGTAGACGATGCCGCTGAGCGAGATAATGGCCACCTCTGTCGTGCCCCCGCCGATGTCCACGATCATGTTGCCCGCAGCTTCCTGCACCGGCAAGCCCACGCCGATGGCAGCAGCCATAGGCTCCTCGATCAGATAAACTTCGCGGGCGCCTGCCTGCTCGGCACTTTCTTTCACCGCGCGCTTTTCGACTTCCGTGATCCCGGAGGGCACAGCGATGACTACACGAGGTCCGCGCATGGCACGGCGGTTATTGTTCACCTTGCGGATGAAATGTCGCAGCATCGCCTCAGTAACGCGGAAGTCGGCAATCACTCCATCTTTCAGGGGGCGGATGGCCGTAATGCCTCCTGGGGTGCGCCCAAGCATCCGTTTAGCGTCATCGCCCACGGCGACAACTTCATTGGTACCGGTTTTTACGGCTACGACGGATGGTTCACGGAGGACAATTCCGTGATCTTTGACGTAAACGAGGGTGTTGGCGGTGCCGAGATCAATACCAATGTCTTTGGCGACGAAGCCGAAAAATTTACCGAACATGTGTGGAGCAAAAAATGAATTAAAGGTGGA
>CANJVS010000338.1 GCA_947477755.1 Verrucomicrobiaceae bacterium
ACCACGATCCTGCATGCGACCCAGCCGGTTCGGCAGCACCGCATACGAAGCCAGGTCACGCGCCATGCCGCCGGGTTGCTTCTGGCTCAAATGCTCCACCACCGAGCCCATCGACGGCCAGTCCTGGGGCGTGGCGGAAAAGCCGCCGCCAATCGGCAGATGCCAGCGGTGACCTGTTTGCAAATAGTGGCCAGCGCCGCTGTGATCGTTGTAGTTGTGCGTCATCGTGCGGACGACCGCGTACTTGTCCGAGATCTTTGCCAGCCGCGCCAGATGCTCACTGATGTGCAGGTCCGGCGTGCGGCAGCGGATCGGCTTGAATGGTCCGCGCACCTCGCGTTTCGCCTCCGGCTTCATGTCAAAAGTTTCCAGCTGACTCGGCCCGCCAAAGAGGAATAAAAAGATCACCGACTTAGCCTTCCCTCCCGCAAAGGCCTGCTGCGCCTCCTGCGCCGCGAGCACTCCCGGCAGCGTCATCCCAAACAAGCCGGCACCGCCGACCTGCAAACATTCTCGGCGCGTGACGCCGGAGCAGTTGGTGCGTGATGTGCCGTTGATGGTGAGCATGCGAGCCGAACATACGGCCTGCGGCAGGCCGGGCTATCACGCCAGCACCTCGCGGATCACGTTGCCGTAATCCAGCTCCAACCGCTTTTGTCCCGGGATCTCCAGCCTGCGTGAATCCAATCCGAGCTGATGCAGCACGGTCGCATGAAGGTCGGTGATGTAGTGGCGGTTCTCCACCGCGTGGAAGCCGAGTTCATCCGTGGCCCCATGCGCGATCCCGCCTTTCACGCCGCCACCGGCCATCCAAATGCTGAAACCATAGGGGTGATGATCGCGGCCGTCGCTCTTCTCCGCACCCGGCGTGCGGCCAAACTCGGTGCCCCACACGACGAGCGTTTCATCGAGCAGGCCGCGCTGCTTCAGATCCTTCAACAAGGCGCCAATGGGCTGGTCGACTGCGCGACAATTCCTGCCGTGGTTTTCCTTCAGCTTGGAGTGCGCGTCCCAGCCGTCATGATAAACCTGCACGAAGCGCACTCCGCGCTCAACCATGCGGCGGGCGAGCAGGCACATGCGGCCGAAGGGTTCCGTGGCTGGCTGGTCGAGTCCGTAGCTGTCCGTGATGTGCTTGGCCTCGCCGCCGATGTCGAGCGTGCCCGGCACGGACATCTGCATGCGGAAAGCCAGCTCATAGGATTTGATGCGGGCACGCAGCTCCGCGTCATTTGGATACGCCGCGCCGGCGATGCCGTTGAGATCGTTCAGCAGGTCGATTTGTGCGCGGCGTTCGGCGACATACATCGGCGCGGCGGGCGAGCCGAAGGCCAGCGGATTGCGCGGATCCACCGACATCTTCACGGCCGCGTGCTCCGGCCCCAGATAGCTCGCGCCATGAGCGCCGCCGCCACCGCAACATTCGTTAGGCCCGCCGCCCAACACGACAAACTGCGGCAGGTTGGCATTCAGGGTGCCAAGCCCGTAATGAACCCAGGAACCGATCGAAGGATAGGAGCCGTCGAAGATGTGATGCCCGGTGTGAAACTGAAGCTGCGCCGCGTGATCATTGTCCGTGGTCCACATCGACCGCACGACGGCAAGGTCATCTGCGCAACTACCCACATGCGGCCACCAGTCGCTGATCTCGATGCCGGACTGTCCGCGCGGCTGGTAACCGACCTGCAGTGGATAAACCTTGGGCATCATGTCCCGTGGCTTGCCGGTGAAATCGCGCACGTTCTTGCGGTAGAACGGCGAGTTGATGACGGCATCGTTGAACGGCGTCTCTTCAAAGGTCTTGCCCGCATGCTTGTTCAGCGCGGGCTTCGGATCGAAGCTCTCGACATGGCTGGTGCCGCCGAGCATGAACAACCAGATCACGCTCTTGGCCTTTGGCGCCAGGTGCGGCAGTCCGGCGGCGGTCCCGGCCATCGCCCGGTTGATGCCGGCCCCCTGCAGCATGGCACCGAGCGCCAGGCCCCCAAACCCCATGCCCATGTCGGCCAGGAAAGCGCGGCGATCCACGCGACCGCAGGGAAAGGGCTGGGATGGTGCGGCAGTGTTCATGGGCAGGCTCAGTTAACGCAGCGTGACGAAGTCATTATGATTGAAAAGCACGAGAACCAAACTCTCCCGGACGCGCTGTGCCGGCGTGGTGATCGCAACTGGCTTGGCCGAGTCGGGCAGCATCGGGCCACCCTTGTTTTGCATCAGCCTGCGCGACTCATCACGCAGAAATTCCGTGCAACGATTCAATTCGACCGCCGTCGGCAAGCGTGACAGAACCTCCTCAAAGACAGCTCCGGCAAACGCCGCATCCTCAAGGGCTGCATGACGCGCGGTCACACGGCGCGCCGCATTCAGCGTCAGCGTGCTGTTCATCATGGCCAGCGATTGCTGCGGGATCACACTCGGCTTGCGGTCGTAGCACTCCTCCGTGCTGGCCTGGTCAAACAACGCCAGCATCACCGGCTGGCGGTTCGGCGCAGTCTGGAAATACAGACTGCGGCGAGGGACGGTCATGTCGAGGTTCCACGTGATCTCGCGCCCGCCCATCTTTTCATCGAGCGAGTCCGCGATGTAGAGAACGCTGTCCCGCACTGTCTCGGCCTCGAGTCGCTGCGAGTTCATGTGCGCGAGCCATGGATTGTCAGCCGTGGCCGCCCGTTCATCATCGGACCGCTGGCGGTAAGTCCCGCTCATGACGATCAGCCGGTGCAGACGCTTCATGTCCCATCCATGCCCAACAAAATCCATCGCAAGCCAGTCGAGCAGCTTCGGATGCGAGGGGTCCTTTGCCCTCATGCCGAAATCGGCGACCGAATCCACCAGCGGCCGGCCAAAGTGATGCCGCCAGACATGATTCACCGCAACACGCGCGGTGCGCGGATTCGACGCATCGGCAATCCAGCGGGCGAGCGCGAGACGGCGGCCCGTGCTTGTGTCCGGGAACACTTCGCCGAGCGGCGTGTATTGCGCGTCCGTCTTCCTGCTGCCGGCACGCGCGGCATCCAGGGCCTTGCGCGAGATCGCGAGCTTCTTTTCCGCTGCGACGAGAGCCTGCTTTGCCTTGTCATCCACGGCGGGCACCGACTTGCATTGGCCCAGCTCCACCTCCGCTTCGACAAGTGCCACCTCGGCCTGAATCACCGCCGCCGCCCGCTCGCAGCGTGCCGCGGTGGTCGCGAGTTCGCCCAACCGCTTCGCATCAGCGTGATCGATGTGCCTGGCCACGTCCGCCGCGATGCGCGCATGGATTTCTTCGCGGCTGGCGCGTGCCGCCTCCAGACGTTTGGTCAAAAGGGCGTCATGCATGTCAGCCGACCACGCAGCCTCGGCATCCGCCACGTGCGCCACGGCCAGAGCCTTCATTTCGCTGAGTATTCCGGGCCGGAGCGCCGGCGCATAACCTGCCAGAGACAACTTCACCGGTTGAATCTCCGGCACCCGGCCACCCAGCGCAGCAGGCACACCCGGGGAGAGCGGCTGATCCTTTTTCGGATAACGATCATCGCCGCGCTCAAACAGGTAGGTTGGAGCGTCGAGCATCTTGTCGTAGGCCCGTGCAAGCCCGTCTTGATGAACCGGTTTTTTCTCATCCAAAAAACTCTCCACGGCCGGGTTAGCCGACAACAGATCCGTGCGCACGTCATGCGGCTCAAAGAAGGCGCGGAAGCGATAGTAATCCTCCTGCGAAACCGGATCGAACTTGTGATCATGGCAGCGCGCGCACTTCAGCGTTAGGCCGAGGAAGCCCACGGCTGTGTGCTCGACGAGTTCGCGCATCCACACATTGCGATCAAACTTGTACCAGTTGCGTCCGATGAAGCCGGTGGCCGCTACCACCTCAGGATCCTCCGGCGCCACCTCGTCACCCGCGAGCATTTCCGTGATCATGCGGTCATAGCCCTTTCCCGCGTTCAGGGACTTCACGATCCAGTCGCGCCAGTGCCAGATGTGGCGCTGGCTGTAGCGGATTTCATTGCCACTGCCATGCCAGTCGCAGTAGCGCCACACATCCATCCAATGCCGCGCCCAGCGCTCCCCATGACGCGGGTCGGCGAGCAGCCGGTCCACCACTCGTTCATAAGCTGCTGGTGAGTCATCGCTGAGGAACGCATGAAGCTCCGCGCGCGTTGGTGGCAATCCAATCAAGTCCATGAACACCCGCCGCAGCAGCACCGAGCGCGGTGCCTCGGGTGCCGGAGTGAGCGAGTGCCCGCTTAAAGTTTCGCGCACAAACGCATCAATCTCATTCCCGCCGCCA
>CANJVS010000339.1 GCA_947477755.1 Verrucomicrobiaceae bacterium
ATCCTGACCGACCTGCAGAATCAGGGTTACCAGCCGGATTCCGTGCCTCATGATGGTGAGCGGGTCCTCGTCGCCCGGTTTGCGAACTGGGCCATCGACATCACCGACGATGTGCATCCAAGCGTGAGCGAGCATGCAGTCATCGCCGCCAAGGCCGCCGGTCTGGACATCTGCGGTGTTGATGTGGTGTGCGAGGACATTTCAAAACCGCTCGAGCAGCAGGGCGGTGCCATTGTCGAGATCAATGCCAGCCCCGGCTTGCTGATGCATTTGAAACCCGCAGTCGGCAAGGTGCGGCCAGTCGGAGAGGCGATCATCGACATGCTCTTTCCTGCCGACAATGATGGCCGCATTCCCCTCATCGGCATCACTGGCACGAATGGCAAGACCACCACCGCGCGCCTGCTTGCACATCTGCTGAAAGCGGGCGGCAAGTTTCTCGGCGTCAGTTGCAGTCAGACATTGCAGTTTGGAGAACGCATCGCGGCCTCTGTTCATGGTGACCGCATTGCCGGTGCGCAGGGCGTCCTGCTGCATCCGTGGACGGAGGTGGCGATCTGTGAGACAAGCGCGGAGTCCATCATCCTCGAAGGCATGGGCTATGACCATTGCCAGATCGGCGTGGTGCTGAACGTGGGCTCCGAGCATCTCGGACTCGGTTACATCGACACGCTTGAGCAGATGACCAAGGTCAAGCGCTGCGTCGTCGATGTCGTGCTGCCTGGCGGAACCGCTGTGCTCAATGCAGATGATGCGCACGTGGCCGGCATGGCATCTTCCTGCAAAGGCAGTGTGATGTTCTTTTCGCGTGACGCCGCGTCCGCGCTCCTCACGGAGCACCGGGCAAAAGGTGGTCGCGCAGTTTATGTGCAGGGAGAATCCATCCAACTGGCCGAGGGCGAGTCTTCGCGTTGCCTTTGTGCGCTCAGTGAAGTCTCACTGCCCATCGCCGGTCATTTTGTTTTCCACATCGAGAACGCGCTCGCTGCTATCGGCGCCGCCTGGGCGCATGGATTGAGCGATGATGCGATCGTGGCGGGGCTGAAGAGTTTTGCGTGAGCCTCGCGCCGTCAGGCGTGTGTTTCGGTGAGGTGATCATGATGAAACCGGCTGGTGATCACCGGGTGGAATCTCATGATCTCATGAACGTGAGGAAAAAATCCGTGGAAGCGCGCGTTTCCTGTCAGGAGGTCATGTAGGACATGCTTGTTCTTTTTGGTGACTTTTCCGTCAAAGAAAACCAAATCAACATTCATACCGCCGCACTCAATGGAGATCTCACCCAGCTGTTCGACAGACTTGAATGACGGGTCAGCTCAAGCGGCACCTTTTGAGATGCCGGGTGGCATCAGATTGAGCTTTTCATCACCGGAGAAACTGACCGCTGACTTGTCGCGACTGCGCGCGGAGTGGGCCCGATTACAAATTGAGGCGCAGGTGCTGTGTCGCGAGCAGACGCAGCCCGGAGGCGTATCACTTTACCTTCAGCTTGCTGACAAGGCGGCTCAGGAATGGATGCCTGGTCTGGACACCCTTGGTCTTGGCGCTCTGCTGAAACTTCAAAGTGACCGCATCGAGGATGATCTATTGCGTGAGATCTGGCTGACATTGCTAAACTGCCCGCTGTCACTCGAGTTCCCGGACGCTGCGGAATTGTTCTCTGCGGTGCGCATCCGCGGCAACATCGTGCGCAATGCCGCGCGCACCTGCCTGAATTTTCATACCTCCGCCATCGAGCGACCGGCTGATTGCTGGCGTTATTCGGAAGAGACTGGTTTTGTGCTCATCCCGGGCAGCCCGTTGATTGACTCATTGAAAAAAGCCTGTCAGCCGGAGGCCGGCGGGCAGCTGTATTCCTTTTCATGCTACCGCGCCACCGAGTACGTGATTCTGCTCTCTGTCGCCGAGGAGGCGCGTGAAAGTCATCCGGAACTGCTGCAACAACTGCAGGCGCAGTGGGAGACAAAGGCCATTTCATCAGGTCTCTTTCACGAGGTCTTCATGCTTGAACTGGGCACGCTGGAGCAGCCGCTTCCGATTCATTATTATGTGCCCGGAGACCGTGTGTGGTTCCGCAATCCGGACGCCGCTTCATCCGAGGTCGCCGGGTATGAGGGATCCTGGGTGTTTTATCTCGGCGGCGGTCAGTTCTCCAATTTCTGGAAAAGCGACAAGCCCTTCAACTTGCGATCCAAGGCCATCGAGATCCATCACTGGCGTGACTCCACCGTGCTGGATGATCAGGGAGAGCTTCAAATGGATGAAATCAAAGTGGAGCAACTGGTCGCTCAGACTTTGGCGGACCCCGTTGCCTTTGAGCGCATCTTTGAGCGCATGCACCGCCTGCGTGATGCGCAGGGCGTGTATGATCAAGGCGGCTGCATGGATGCAACACGGGAAGCGCCCAGGTTTGTGAGAGCCCCGCACAGCGACATCCTTCAGGCGCTCACCACTCTCGTCAGTTGATGCCGGAGCATGCCGGTTGACGGCGGGCTACGGCTAACAAATAAGTTGACATGCAACAATCAGCTCCAGGACCCTGAAGTTCACCGGGGTGTTCTTGTCTGGTTGCGGCAAACGCGCCGTGACAGCGTCGCGGCCGGTTCCTCCACAAAGCGATGGAAAGCAAAAGCGGCGGCCACGCTCCCGGCATAGGCGAGCAGCAGTCCCGCAACTGCGGCGGGCGCGGAGGTCCATCCGAGTCGCGCCCATGCCGCGGCGACAACGAGCAATATGGGGAAATGCAGAAGGAAGAGGCTGTAAGAGGTCTGGCCCATGCGGGCGATCCACCGGTTGCGCGGCCAGCGGGTGGAGAGTCCGGATTTCTCTGCGCCGAACAGCAGTGACCCGACGACGATTGCGCTGGCCAGCCGCCAGCGCCAGTCGTAGCCCATGGCGGCAATGACCGTTAACAGATAGAGCCAGAACAGGGGCTCCGATCCCCTGTTTGTCAGGGCTCGGTGAACGATGACCCCCATGAAGAAATAAGGAAAGAAATAGGGTGCCCACGAGTCCCCGCCGGGCTGGCGGTTGAAGTGGAAAAGTGAAACGGCGGCAAGGGCCCAGCCCGCTACAATGGGAACATCAATCCACGGCGAAGCGGAGCTGATTTTCAACACGGCGGCCGCGCTGTCGCGGAGCCAGAGCATGGCCGCGTAGATCAGCCCAAGCTGGAAATTGATGCAAACGAACCACAGGCCCGCGGAGAGGTGCTCGTAGCCCAGCAACTCCTGCAGGAAAAACACGTGTGCGGCAAATTGCGCCAGCGTTGGTGCCGAACCAACAACATCTTCAGGCAGCCATCCGAGGCCATAAGCGGAGGCAAGGATGGCAACGAGGATGGCGGCGAGATAAGGAATGCCCAGGCGGCAGTAGCGCTGCGCGATGAATGCCGCGACGGCCTTGGAATCCCATCTCCAGCGGGCCATGGTCCGGGCCATGACATAACCACTGATGACGAAAAAGACCTGGGTGGAGCGGGCGTATTCACTGAACCAGTGGACGAGCGGTCCGAGGATCGGTTCCGCCTGCAGGCTCAGCGGTGGATACAGGGCAAAGTGATGCCACACGATGAGTGTTGAAGCCACCGCGCGCAACGCGTCGAGAAACAACAGGCGCCCGGTCCTGGCGGGCGTTTCTTCTGGTGCTTCGCCGTGGCTTGTTAACATCTGCGGAATGAAGGCTGTCGGAGTCGCTGCCGGCGCGCCGGTCAATAATATCTCTCCAGCTTGCGCCGGCTGTCGCGGTCCAGATCGGCGACGTCGGGCAGAAGATAGCGGGTGCCGAGTTTGTCGATGATGACGATGCGACCGCCGCCAAGGGTCTGAATGCTTTCGTCGGTTTCAGTGCGGAAAGTGCTGGCACCGCGATCTGTCTCGACGCGCCAGTCGTGGCCGTCGGCGGCGCGGGTGATGGCCACGATGCGGCGGATGACGGGCACAAAATGGCGTTTGGCGAGTGCGGCTTCGAGAGCGCTGCGCTGCCCGGCGTCCAGCGTGGCGGGATCTTCGATGCAGGCGAGTTCGCGGCCTTGTTCGTCGAGGATCGCGATCCAGTGCGCGGGATCAGTGAGCGGGAACAGACGCAGCGGTCGCACGCCTGGATTCTGGAGCATGGTGGCGAGATCGATCATGCCTGGTTCACCTCCAGCATGGCTTGATGCAGGCGCGCATAGGTGCCGCTGCGGTTCATGAGATCATCATGCGTGCCGATTTCACTGATGACCCCGTTTTCAATGACCACGAGCCGGTTCGCCCG